>NZ_JABERS010000015.1:0-93567 GCF_013168745.1 Aeromonas sp. TW 6
CCGGCAAGCGATTGGGCCGCTGCCCACAGGAGTGGTTGAGGGCCGTGGTCAGGGCGTGCATCGAGAAGACAGATTATCCCATCCCGGCAGAACTGATGCCGTCAACCCCGTCCTGGTGAATAGATACCCGATAGGCATCCCCGACGTGGTTGCCGATCACCACCTGCAGCTGACCGCTGGACTCGATAACGGTGATGACCCCTTGCACCCGTTTCAACACCTCCTTGTCGACCCGCCCCATCTCTTTTAGGACAAACCGCAGCCGGGTGGCACAGTGGGTGACGCTGATGACGTTGCTGTCACCACCAATCAACTCGACGATCTGTTTCGCCGAGTCCGCATAGTTAATTGCCATAATGATCCTTCCCTGCCATGTATTAATTAATATCGAAACAATTCAAATGTTGTGAATCGATGGTAGGGAAAGCATTCATCCTTGTCACGATATAACAAAATACCCGCTTTGTTACTTGTTACATAAAAGACACACCCTGTGACACCTCGGCACTTATCTTGTTTGCCAACTGGCGACCGATGGATTCGATGATATAAATCACCGGCACCTGGGTGGTAATATCATATTCATTGTCGACTACCAGCCTGGCCGCATGATATGAAATATTGAAATCCGCCATCTGGGCCAGGGTGGATTTATTATCGCTAGTAATAGTGATGAGCTTGCAGTGATGAAACAGGAACTGCTTCGCCAACTTGATTATCTCGGTGGTCTCCCCGGAGACCGAGAGCACGATCGCCACCGCCTGTTTGTACATGTCGGTGTTGACCGGGTAGTAGGGATCATCGATGTGGTTGCTGAACTTGCCGATGTTGGAGAAGAAGCGCACCCCGTAGCACCCCAGCGTGCCCGAGCTGCCCGCCCCCACGAAGATCACCCGCTCGGCCCCCGCGATCTGCTCGGCGGCGCTCGCGATCAAGGCGTCGAATTCGTCATTGTTGATGCTCTTGAAAAAAGAGAGGAACTCGTTGGCACCGTGTGGCAGCGATATTTCGCCGCGCTTCTCGGCATTCATTTTTAGATAGGCTTTGAATTCCGCATAACCGCTGCAATTCATCTTCTTGCAAAATCGCAATATGGTGGCGGTCGACACATCACAGGCTTCGGCCAATTCCCTGACCGTCATATAGATAACCGTCTGATGGTTCTTTATTACATAGTTATATACCTTGAACTCGAAGGTATTTAATGTTGAGACCAACTAATTATTAAACATGGTAATTCACCGAGCGCAGCCGCGTCCTTATTCAGGATGATGTCACGCAGTGTAACAAAAGGAGTGACCTGGTCGAGGAAGGATAAATCCAAACGCTCGAACTGTGATTACTATCACAATCACGCCGGCAAGATTTTCGCGTATCTGCACATGGCTTAGACGAGAGAAGGAATATTTAGGCTCTGCATGGAGCCTAAATTTTTAGCGGATGTCATTGTGTCTATTAGTGGAACGCAATATCAGGTTATCGGTGAGCAACCCCTCCATGGGATCAGTAAGTCCCGCGATGCCAGCAGAGGGTGAGCGTATTTGTACGCTTCCCCCCAAGGCGCCTGAGCACATGGTGCCGCGATCACGGTGCAGCCGTACGCCTCGAAATGACTCATGAGGACGGCGTACTGTCGGTAGTCCAGCTCACTGTATTGCAGGAAGGGGTAGACGCCAGGGATTCCATCTTGTCGTCATTGCTGAACGCACCTTCCATCGCGACCCTGTTTGTGAAACCGGGCCGCGTGGCGATCCCTGCCGAGCAATTGGATGCCTATGAGATGGCAACGGATGAGCTGCCTGTCGACTAAGGGCTGCCCCGGAAGTACAAGTACAGAAATGTCCCCTATATCTCCAAGCTGAAGAGATAACGCCGTGACGGGAATAAGGGGGGTGTATGGCTGGCTCAGAAAGCAAAAAACCGACCCTGAGGTCGGTTTTTCTAATTTGGTGCTGGGTCGGGATTGACTCGCGCCATTCCTGGCGCTCGCCCTGCGGGCAGCCTTCGGCTGTCCAAGCGGGCTAGTCCACCCGCCTGTCGATACCGGGTGGAGACCAGATTGCCGGTTACCGGAAAAACAAAAGGCCCCGTCTTGCGACGGGGCCTTTTGTTTTATTTGGCGGTGAGGGAGGGATTCGAACCCTCGATACGTTGCCGTATACACACTTTCCAGGCGTGCTCCTTCAGCCACTCGGACACCTCACCAAATTTTTACTGCTTGAAGTGGCTTTCGGAGCGCGCTGCGCGTGCATCTTGCCGACTTCGTCGGTGGGCAGCCTCTCGGATACCGCACCAAATTTTGTCTGTGGTTTAACGTGTTCAGCCAACACGGTGTTCGCTGCGCCGTTGCGCTGGAACGGGGCGTAATTTAGGGGAAAGCCCCGCCGCCGTCAACGGCTTTTTAGCCGCAGCGAACCGTTCGCACATTAAACGCACAGTTCAGGTGCTGAGGTCAGTGAACGGATTCCGGTGCGACCTGGATTTCCGGCAGATTGAGGAAGCCAAGGCGTTCACATTCGGAAACCACTTCATGGGTGGCTGCCGTGGTGCTTTCAACGAACAGCAGGAACTGTTCGACGGTGAGACCCGCCTTGGTAAAGACGGTGTGACCCACAACGAGGCGTGGCAGGTTGTCATCGATGATGTCGAGGAACACCTTGAGGGACGGATATTGCATGTTGAGACGACCCAGTTCGGCCACCAGGGGCAGCAGCGATGAGGGGCGCACCTCCAGCTCGGATGAGAACAACAGCCCTTCCTCTTCCACGAAGATCCGGCTCTCCTGGATGCCCTCGACGGACTGCAGGGAGACCATGTGGATGCCATGACACTGATCGCACACATAGTGCTCGATCCGGGCCTGTTGCAACCAACGCATTATCATTTCAGAGCTGGGGATATTCATCATTTTCACGACACGGTAGAGATCAAGGGGCGCAGTCTAAACCAATTTTCAGACAACCAAAAGCACACAGGCCGGATCCCCGTCGTCTCGCTTCTTTTTGACAGGCCCTGTGCCTATACTCAGCCATTCTCGTAGCGCACTCGCCTCCAAAGAGCCCGATGACCATCCAAGAAAAGTATCGCCTGCACCTCAAATCCCTCTCGGATGAACTGCTCGCCCTGCAAAAACCCATCCGCATCCTGGATGCCATCAAATGGCCCCGTCACCTGCAAAGCGACTTTCTGGCAAGTGGCGGCAAGGCACTGCCCGCCATCGACAGGCACTTCTATGAATCCCTCCCCCTGGGGTTCGATCCCCGCAACAAGTACCTTGAGCTCAAGGAGTTGAGGGACAGGATCCGCCGGCGCCTCGGCCCTCAGGACGATCTCGGCCGGATCCTGCAAGAGACTGTGGATCAGTACATGGTGGTCATCGAGATGCTGCGCCAGCGCGGGCAGCCTGACTTCCAGCGCTACAGCCAGCGCCTCTACGGCTCGGCAAGCGATCACCTGCGCGGGGATCGCAAGACCCTGAAGGAGCTGGGGGCCAGATTGTGCGACATCTTCTCCCTGCCCGGCGCCCGCCACCTGGTGCGCCCCTACCCCAAGGAGTTCGAGGGGGAAGCCGCGGTGGCGAGGTTGCAGGGCAAGCTGTCGAGCTACTTCAGCGACGGCACAGTCCAGGTCAAGCTCAGCGATGGCATCGTCTCCGATGCCGCCGCCGGGGGGGATTACATCAAGCTCAACTCCCACGCCCGTTTCTCGGAGCTCGATCTGCAGGTGCTGGAGGTACACGAAGGCTGGGTTCACGTCGGCACCACCCTCAACGGCCGCCAGCAATCTTACGCCACCTGGCTCGGCGCCGGCTCGCCCCGCATCACCGCCTGTCAGGAGGGATTGGCAGTACTCATCGAGACCCTCACGTTCAGCTCCTTCCCGGACAGGGCCAAGCGCATCTCGGATCGGGTCATGGCCATCGACATGGCGGAGCGTGGCGCCGATTTCATTGAGGTGTTCCGCCACTTCGTGGCCAAGGGCGCCAGCGAGCACGACGCCTACAGGATCACCCAGCGGGTGTTTCGCGGAGGCATGGTCGAGGGGGGCGCCTGCTTTACCAAGGATCTCTCCTATGTGAAGGGCTATGTGGAGACGGTGAACTTCATTCGCAGCGCCGTGCTGGAGGGGGTGCCGGAGATCCTGCCCATGCTGTTCGTCGGCAAGGTGACCCTGGACGACATCCCCGTGCTCTATCAGCACTATCTGGAGGGGCTCATCGACGCCCCCCGCTACCTCCCTCCCATGTTTCGCGACCTCACCGGGCTCTACGTCTGGTTCGGCTTCGCCTCCGGCATGTCCCTGGTGGACATAGGCCGGGTACAGCAGCATTTTCGCCAGCTCTTCCACCGCCTGCCGGCGGCAGACCCCATCATCGCCCCTGTCGACATCGAGATCGACTGACCCCCATAGACAAAGAGGGCGCCAGATAGGCGCCCTCTTTGGTGTCCAGGCTGCACGAGCCAGCCATGGGTTACTTGAAGGCCCGTCCTTCCAGATAGTGCTTGCGGCAGAGCGACACATAGCGATCGTTGCCGCCGATCTCCACCTGCTCACCGTCGCGCATCACCTGCCCCGCCTCGTTGACCCGCGAGTTCATGTGGGCCTTGTTGCCGCACCAGCAGATGCTTTTGAGCTCCTCGAACTTGTCCGCCAGACAGAGCAGGTGGTAGGAGCCGGGAAACAGTTCGCCGCGAAAATCGGTCTTGAGGCCATAGGCAATCACCGGAATATCCTGCTCGTCGACGATGCGGGCGAGCTGGTAAACCTGCTCACGGGTCAGGAACTGCGCCTCGTCAACGATGAAGACATCGATGTGCCGCTTTGCGTGGCGCGCCTTGACCATCTCGAACAGATCGCAGCTGTCGCTGAACACCTCCACTTTCAGCTCAAGACCGACCCTGGCACTGATGACGCCGGCACCGAAGCGATCGTCGATGGCGGGCGTCATGGCCAGCGGATACATGCCACGCTCCAGATAGTTGAAGTGGGCCTGGATGAGCTGGGTCGATTTGCCTGAGTTCATGGTGGCAAATTTGTAGTGCAGTGAAGCCATGATGGGGTTCCGAAACGGGAGTGATGGGGCGCATGCTAACCAAAGCCCCTGCCAAAACCAAGGGGCCCGCAGGCCCCTTGTTCTCTTATGCGACTGCCACGGCGCTATACGCCCGGGCTTTGCGCAAATGGTAACCGGAGAAGATCAGGAACCAGAGCCCGCTCACGGTGAAACCGGCCAGCGCGGAGTGCATCAGCCCCATCACCAGGTAGCCGAGCGCAGCGCCAAAGGCGATGGCCAGGGCATAGGGCAGTTGGGTCATCACGTGATCGATGTGATGGCAACCGGCCCCGGTGGCAGACAGGATGCTGGTGCTGGAGATGGGGGAGCTGTGATCCCCGAACACGGACCCTGCCAGTACGGCGGCCAGCATGGGCAGCATCAGACTGATGTCGCTGGCGGCCGCCATGTCGCCGGCGAGCGGCAGCATGATGCCGAAGGTGCCCCAGCTGGTGCCGGTGGCAAACGCCATGGCGCAGGAGAGCACGAAGACCACGGCGGGCAGCACTTCCACCGGTAGATTGCCATTGGCCAGGGAGGCCAGGTATTTACCGGTTTCCACATCGCGCACCACGGCGCCGATGGTCCAGGCGAACAGCAGGATGTTGATGGCGGGCAGCATGGCCATGATCCCCTGCGGAGCCGCCTTCATCCAGTTGCTTGCCCCGAGCTTGAGGCGCATGGCCAGACCGATGGAGACCACCAGGCTGCACAGAGCACCATAGACCAGGGAGGAGCCGACATTGGTATTTTCGAAGGAGCCGAGCACGCTGAACGGCAGCCCCTTGTCGGCCAGCACCGCAGCCCCGGAGTCAATCATGAAATAGACGGTGGCCAGGGTGAGGGTCAGGATGGGCAGCACCATGTCAATCATGCCGCCATTGCTCTCCTCCGGGCTCTCCATGTCGAGCCCGATGGGGCGCCCCTTGGACTCGTCCCACAGCTTGCCCTCCAGTGCCCACTGCTCATGCTGGCGCATGGGGCCGATGTCGAGCTGGAAGGCGATCACCACCAGCACCATGATCAGGGTGAACACCGCATAGAGGTTCATGGGGATCATTTCGACGAAGGCGGAGATGGGGCTCTGGTCGGTCAGACCATGAGCCGCCATGATGCCGCCGACGAGGGCGATGATGTAGGCCCCCCAGGAGGAGATCGGCATCAGCACGCAGACCGGCGCGGCGGTGGAGTCCAGCAGATAGGCCAGCTTGGCGCGGGAGATCTGGAAGCGATCGGTCACCGGACGGCAGATGGCCCCCACCGACAGGCTGTGGAAGAAGTCGTCGATGAAGAAGGCAAACACCATCAGACCGGTCAGGGACTTGGCACCCTTGCGGGTCTTGGCGCGGCGCTCCGCCCACTCGGCAAACGCCCGGGTCGCACCGGAGACGCTCATCAGGCTGATGAGGCCGCCCAGCAGCAACATGAAGAGGATCATGTTGACGTTGTCACGATTGAGCGCACCGTCGACCCAGAAGATCCTGAGCACGGTATCGAGCATGTAATGAAGGGACGCAAGGGGAGAAAACTGGTTGAGCAGCAAGCTGCCTGCGACTATGCCCACCCCCAGCGACACCAGGACGCGGCGAGTGATGATCGCCAGCGCAACGGCCAGCAGGGGGGGAACGACGGACCAACCGGAGTCGGCGTAATGAACGATGTCCATGATCTCTTTGCACCTAAAGACAACAGGTGGAGATCTACCGAGAGGATCAAAGAAACAAAACCCATGGGGAGGGTATACTCCTCAGCCCCTTCAGGTAGCGCTCCATAGTGGATGACTATGGCAGTCCTGCACCTATTAGATGCAGAACCAGCAACCCGGTATGATGGCCTGGTCACTTCGGCGCCGACTCCTTTCATCGAGCATCGCAGGCATCACCCTCCGCTCGGTTACTCATAGGCAGCGCGCCTCTACTTAAAGGTATTCACGGCACATTTTATCGAGCCACCGGGTGATAGCAAGTTTTTTGATTAAATTTCAAGGTTTCTGTGGCCCCCATACCTGCAAAGGTAGTCAAATGGTTCACCAAAAACTCCGATGGCGATATTTTCATCTGACACGAGCCCATTCGAAGATGTTGTCCCGTCAAACGGATAAAAATATCCTTCATATCTATTTCGAGACTTAATTTATCAGCCTAATTAATTATTTTGGCAGGCTTGACTTGGTGCCAAATACCCCTATAAATTATCGAAAAACCAGTTCTTCCCTTAATATTTTGCTCGCGTGGTAGCCAATATGAACGAATTTCTGAAAGTGCTGTTGAATATCCGTAGCCTGCGTGCAGCTTGCCGCGATTTGACGCTGGAACAACTGGAAGAAGGCTTGGAAAAGCTCTCCGCCATCGTCGATGAACGTCGGCAAGATGAATCCGCCGAACGCCAGGCCCGTGAAGAGCATCAAAAGAAAATTGCCGAATATGCCGAAATGCTGAAGGCCGCAGGGATCGATCCTGCCGAATTGGTCAACACCGTGGTGCCCGAGAATACCAAGGTCAGCAAACGTGCGCCCCGCCCCGCCAAATATCGTTATCTGGACAATGGCGTGGAAAAAACCTGGACCGGTCAGGGCCGCATGCCCTCGGTCATTGCCAAGGCCGTTGCCGAGGGCAAATCCGTGGAAGCCTTTGCCATCTGACAGCAATATCAGGCCCCTTTCCACAGCAATAAAAAACCTCGCAAGGCGAGGTTTTTTATTGCCGCTTCGAGCGATTGTCAGCCTCTGTCAGCCGCCTTGACCCAGAGGATCTCCGGGGTACCCGACGATACCAGCAGGTATCGGGCGATGGTGAAAAACCAGTCGCTCAGCCGGTTGAGGTAGGGCAAAACGGCCGGATTCACCCGCTCTACGCGGCTCAACCCAAGCAGCAGGCGCTCGCAGCGACGGGTCAGGGTACGCACCACATGTGCCTGGGCCGCCGCCCGCGAACCGCTCGGCAAAATAAAATTGCGCAGCACCGGCAACCCGGCACTGTAGGCATCGATCTGTTGCTCGAGCCTGTTCGTCCAAGCCTCGTTCACCTGCCACAGCGTATCCGTTTGCGATTCACTGGAAAATGCCAGCTCCCCGCCCAGATCAAACAGCTCCTGCTGCAACAATATGAGATCGGCCAGGAGAGTCGTCTCCCCGGCGGGTATTTCAGCCATCAACAAGCCTATTTGGGAATTCAGCTCGTCGATGGCGCCATAGGTCTCGACACGTTTATCGTCTTTGGCCAGGGAAGTGCCATCGGCCAGTCGCGTGAGCCCCTTGTCCCCTTGCCTTGTATATATTCTCATTCTGACATCCTGTTAATAATGGGAATAATCATGGACTCGAGTCCATTGAGCTTTATCTCGTAGGCCAGTGCCAGAGACTGGCCCAGGGTACCGGCCGGAAAACCGCTTCGCGCCATCCATACCAGATAGGGCTCGGGAATATCGATGATGCGCCGCCCCTTGTATTTTCCGTAAGGCATCTTGCTGGCCAGCGTCAGCAAGATGCGCTCATCGCTGAGTCCATCCATATCAATCGATATTCAGGTATTTATGGGTCTGGATGGAGAGTCGCCAGTTACGGGCGATGCAGGTTGCCATGGCCAGCTCCGTGGCCCTGGCTTTCTGGCTGATGGGTTGCAGCGCAATCATCACATCGGGGCGCAGCCGGGCGGTGGCCAGCAGGGCATCCAGCTCCTCGATATGGTGCTCGGTGGCCACCGGGTGCTTGATCTCGTTGGCCCGCTCGAGGGCAGAGACCAGCACCGGCAACCCACCCTTCATGCCGATCTTGGGGGAAACAGTCACCCAGGTCTGCTCATGGGTCAGCACCTCGCTGGTCCCGCTGGTTTCGATCTGCACCTGATAACCCGATGCCACCAGGGCCGAAGAGAGCTCGCGCAAGTCGTAGAGGCAGGGCTCACCACCGGTCAACACCACGTGACGGGCCCGGTAACCGAGCCGGGTAAAGCTGGCCAGAATATCTTCCGTGCTCATCTTGCTCCAGCCGTCGGACTCATTGGAACGATCGAGCACCTCGCCAGGGGCCACCTCACGCTCGGGGTCCACCACCCAGGTGTGGCGGGTATCGCACCAGGGGCAGCCCACCGGGCAGCCCTGAAGGCGAACGAAGATGGCGGGCAGGCCGGTAAATACCCCCTCCCCCTGGATGGTCTGGAAGATCTCGTTGATTGGGTAGTGCATCTTGGTCACGACTTGCTGCAAAAGGGGCGGATTATACCCCAAACCCGGGCTAGGCACAGGCTCAGGATCCGCTTTTCTCGCCCAGTCCGCTCTTCTCGTAAAGTCTGGCACGGATGCCGCTCTTGTCAGCCAGATAGTGATCCAGGCCACGGCGACGCAGCTCGCAGGCCGGACAGGCCCCGCAACCATCTCCCTGGATTCCGTTGTAGCAAGTGAGCGTCTGGTGACGCACGGTATCGAGGTGACCGTAATGATCCGCCAGCGCCCAGGTTTCGGCCTTGTCGAGCCACATCAGGGGGGTTTCGAAGCGGATGGGGCGATCCAGCCCCAGGGAGACCGCCTGATTGAGCGCCTTGACGAAGTCGTCGCGGCAATCGGGATAGCCGGAAAAGTCGGTCTCGCACACCCCGGTGATCACCGCTTCGGCGCCCACCTGATAGGCATAGATGGCCGCCAGGGTCAGGAACAGGATGTTGCGTCCCGGTACGAAGGTGTTGGGCAGGCCGTTCTCCTGAAGCTCGAAGCTCACCGGTATGTCGTCCCGGGTCAGCGCAGAGATGGCCAGCTCCCCGAGCATGGTCACATCCATTACCTTGTGGGCGGCGATCCCGAGCGCCGTCGCCAGATGGCGGGCGGTGTCAATCTCCGCCCGGTGGCGCTGGCCGTAATCGAAGGTGATGGCATGCACTTCGTCATAGCGGGCCTGTGCCTGCACCAGACAGGTGGTGCTGTCCTGCCCGCCACTGAAGACCACGACGGCTTTTTTCATGTTTTTCACTCCTCTGGGCAATTCAACGGCGGCGGCCTTGTGCAAAGTCATGCCACTGCCGGTTCAAATGGGTAAACAGGGTCATCAGCGGGGCGAAGCGCTCAGGATCTCCTTCCCACCGGGACAACAGATGGTAGCCCGCCTCCAGGGTGGACAGTGCCTCTTCAAAGGGCTTCTTGCGAATGGAATATTGCCCGGCAATGGCGCCGAGGGTGATCCGCGGCAACCCGAGCAGTGCAGGCGAGCTGTGCAACATGCGATAGGCTTTGCGCCAGGTGCCATCGAGGAGGATGAAGTGGGCTCGCACGGTGCGCCCACTCCTCAGGAGATGCTCCCTTGCCTCTATCAGGGTCAGGGCCTCCTCATCGGGCCACAGCACGTAGCACTGGACAGCGGGGTCGGCAAGCAGGGCATTGAGCCCTTCGTCGTCGGAAAAGTCCTCCCCCACATGAATGCGTACATCGGTCAGGGACGCCGCCAGCAACGCAGCCGTCCCCTTGGGGTGACCTACTTCGGCAGGGTGTTGCAGGATATGGAGCGCAGCCAGGTTCGGCACACGCTGAATATAATCGCACAGGCACGCTTTGAGGGCCCGGGTACAGCGTGTACAGTATCGGCTCTCTTTGTCGTTGGGCTGCTTCATGTTGTCAGGAAAATCGGGTCTGCTCTGGGTCATCGCGCTTTCGCTCGTCACTGCCTTGCTCTTTTTCACCGTGCCAAATCATCAGCTCGCCTTCGATCGCGACCTGATCGCCCAGGGCGAAGGGTGGCGCATCATAACAGGCAATCTGGCACACACCAATGGATGGCATCTGCTGCTCAACCTGAGCGGTCTGGCCGTGCTCTACAGCCTGTTTCAGGAGTACCTGACGGGATGGCGCCTGCCCGTGCTGCTGCTGCTGCTGGGGACGGCGGTCGGACTCGGCATCTGGTGGGGCTGCCCGCAAACCCAGTGGTACATGGGACTCTCCGGCCTGCTGCACGGCTTGTTCGTATGGGGTGCCATGCAGGACATCCGCTTTCGCCGTCACTCCGGCTGGCTGATGCTGGCGGGCGTCGCCATCAAGCTCGGTGTGGACTTTTACAGTGCCGGCGAGAGCCCTGTCTCCGCCTTGATCGGTGCCAGGGTACACATCGAGTCACACTTCATCGGTGCACTCGCCGGCCTGCTCCTCGGCCTCTTCCCCATTCGTCTGGACGCCCAGGCCGTTCACTCCTGAGCTCCCCATAGGCAAGGCCAGCCCACGGCCAAAATGCAGCAGGCCGGATCTGGGATCCGGCCTGCGCTCATTCGCCCATTACGCCGTTACCGGCAAAGCTCGGCATTGATCGCCCCAAGCACGGCGGCGGGATCCGAGGACTGGGTGATGGGACGCCCGATCACCAGATAATCCGCACCCGCCTCCACCGCTGCCAGCGGCGTCATGACGCGGCGCTGATCGCCGGCAGCCGATCCGCTCGGACGAATGCCCGGCGTCACCAGCTTGAATTCGGCTCCCAGCAGCCCCTTCAGCACACTCGCCTCTTCCGCGGAGCAGACCACACCATCCAGCCCGGCCGTCTTGGCAAGGGTGGCCAGGCGGATCACCTGTTCTGCCGGCGTCACATCCAGACCCAGGGGCGCCATGTCGGACTGCTCCATGCTGGTCAGCACGGTTACCCCGATGAGCAGGGGCGCCTTGTCGCCGTATGGCAGCAACGCCTCTCTGGCGGCACGCATCATGCGTTCGCCACCGCTGGCATGGACATTCACCATCCAGACGCCCAGCTCCGCACTGGCCGCCACCGCCTTGGCGACGGTGTTGGGAATGTCGTGAAATTTCAGATCCAGGAAGACGTCGAACCCCTTGGCCACCAGTTGGCGAACGAACTGGGGACCAAACAGGGTAAACATCTCCTTGCCTACCTTGAGGCGGCACTGGGCCGGTGAGATCTGCTCAATGAAGGCAAAGGCGTCGGCTTCGTGCTGATAATCCAGCGCGACCAGTACTTTGGGGTCTTGCATGTCACTTCCTATGGATTGTTATGCCACAGCCAGGCACAGCAGAGCCGGGGCCCGGTTGCACGCTGGCATCTGAAATTCTTGGGTATCCGTGCTCGCCCGGGCGTGCTGGCGTCGCTGGCGTTTACTCTCCATCCAGCCCTCGGATCGGCTTGATGGTGCCCCACTGCCGGCAGGAAGGGCATTGCCAGAACAGCGAATGGGTGGCAAAGCCGCACTGACGGCACTTGTGGGTCGACTTGATCTTGATCTGCTCACCGACCAGTTGCTGCAGCAGCTCCAGGCTCTCCTTGGCAGGCCCCTCCTCGGCACTGGCCAACTGGAAACCGACCAGCTGATAAAAACCCTTCATGGAGGGGTGGCGACGCAGTTGGCGCAGCACCAGCGCACGGGCCTGACTCAACCCATCGCGGGCCTCCACCAGATTGGCCAGCGCCAGGGTCACGCTGACCCCCGCATGATCCTCTACCGCTTTTTCAAGCAGCGGGATCAGCTCCTGGCTGCGACCAAGCTGGCGATAGCATTCGAGCAGTTTTGGCATGGCTTCGGAGGCAAAGTCGATGTCCTGCTCGAACACCCGCAGGAGCTCCTTGGCCGCATCCTCGAACCTGCCCTCCTCCATCGCCAGATCGGCCAGCCGCAAGCTGGCGCGGGCACAGGCCGGGTGGGCACCGAGCGCACGCTTGAGCTTGGCGATGCCCGCAGGCTTGTCGCCATCGCGCAAGGCACTCTCCGCCTGTTCGCAATAGAAGTGGGAAATGGGCTCGGCCAGCTTCTTGCCCTGGAATTTCTGCAGACGCACCGCCACGGCGATGGCATTGTCCCAGTCACGCAACTGCTGATGAATGATCAGGAGCTGTGCCAGAGCCGTCTCTTCGAAATCGCTGTCATCACACAGCTCTTTCCAGAGTGCTTCGGCCCGATCGAGCAAGCCGGCAGCCAGAAAGTCACGGGCCAGCTCCTGCAAGGCAAGCTGACGCTGCTCACGGGTCAGCTGACGGGCGACCAGGTTCTGGTGGATCTTGATGGCGCGATCGACTTCGCCCCGTTGACGGAACAGGTTGCCGAGGGAGAGGTGGGTTTCGATGGTTTCGCTGTCGACTTCCAGCAGCTGGATAAAGAGATCCACCGCCTTGTCCGACTCGTCAGAGAGCAAATAGTTGAGGCCCGCCACGTACTGGCGGGAAAACTGGTTACTCTGTTGCTGGGTGTCCTGGCGAACACTCCTGCGGCCCATGTACCAGCCATAACCAGCGGCGATGGGCAACAGCAGGAAAAGCAGTTCAAGCATCGAGGGACATTATTCCTTGGTTGTCGACCGGGCAAGATCCAACTCGCGAGATTGACGACGCATGGTTCGGTTCAGGGTGCGATTTTGCAGTTTGAGACGCAGGAACAGCAGGCCAAACACCAGCCAGCCCAGCAGAAAACCGCCGGCGAAGAAGAACCCCAGCAACATGGAGAGCGAGAACTCCCCCTGGGCGATCAGGTAGTTGAACTGCACCAGCTGACCATTTTGAGAACCTATGGCAAGGGTCAGGACAAACACCAGCACCAGTGGAATGAGGGCCAAGATACGCTTCATGGGAGCTCCCTGTCTGTAGCGAATGAGTGACTGATTATCCTTAAAATCACAGGCAGACTCTAGCGCGAATGGGAAAAGAGTGTGAGAAACCCGACAACGGGCAGACTCCAGGCCATAAAAATGAAAAAGGCATACTCAGGTATGCCGTTTTCTGCATTATTCGATGATGTTGACGCGTTCGCGCAACTCTTTGCCAGGTTTGAAGTGCGGGACATATTTCCCGGTCAGTTCAACCTTGTCCCCGGTCTTGGGGTTGCGACCCACGCGGGGCGCACGATAGTGCAGCGAGAAACTGCCAAATCCTCGGATTTCAATCCGGTCGCCGTTTTGCAAGGTCGATGCCATCTGCTCAAGGATCTCCTTGATTGCGGCTTCGACATCCTTGGCCGGCATATGCATGCGGCTGGCTGCCAGTTGTTCGATGAGATCTGATTTGGTCATAAGGTTAAATCTCCTTCCCCGATCACATGCAATTATCATTTTGCCAAGATAAAAAAGGGCGGCGCAATGCCGCCCTTTTCTTGCATCAAGGATTACTCACCCTTGGCGGCTTTGAACGCTTCCATCATGGCATTGCTGAACACAACTTCTTCTTGTTGGTTCAGGCTGTCGATGGCAACACGCTCATCAGCCTCGTCCTTGGCACGGACAGACAGGCTCACGGTGCGGTTCTTGCGATCAACGCCCATGAATTTGGCTTCAACTTCGTCACCAACAGACAGCACCAGAGTGGCGTCTTCTACGCGGTCACGAGCAGCGTCGGAGGCACGCAGGTAGCCTTCTACGCCGTCAGCCAGTTCGATCACGGCACCCTTGGCATCAACCTCGGTAACCTTGCCCTTCACAATAGCACCTTTCTTGTTGTCAGACAGATACTTATTGAACGGGTCTTCTTCGATCTGCTTGACGCCCAGGGAGATGCGCTCACGCTCCGGGTCCACTTGCAGAACAACGGCTTCGATTTCGTCGCCCTTCTTGAATTCACGCACGGCTTCTTCGCCCTGGTTGTTCCAGGAGATGTCAGACAGGTGAACCAGGCCGTCGATGCCGCCATCCAGACCGATGAAGATACCGAAGTCAGTGATGGACTTGATCTTGCCGGAAACACGGTCGCCCTTGGCGTGAGTTTCGGCAAACAGCTGCCACGGGTTGGATTTGCACTGCTTCAGACCCAGGGAGATACGACGACGCTCTTCGTCGATGTCCAGAACCATCACGTCAACCACGTCGCCAACGTTGACAACCTTGGACGGGTGGATGTTCTTGTTGGTCCAATCCATCTCGGATACGTGTACCAGGCCTTCCACGCCTTCTTCGATTTCAACGAAGCAGCCGTAGTCGGTCAGGTTGGTCACGCGGCCAGACAGACGGGTGGTCTCCGGGTAACGCTTGGCGATAGCAACCCAGGGATCTTCGCCCAGCTGCTTCAGGCCCAGGGATACACGGGTACGCTCGCGGTCGAACTTCAGAACCTTGACAGCGATCTCGTCGCCAACGTTGACGATTTCGGAAGGATGCTTAACGCGCTTCCACGCCATGTCGGTGATGTGCAGCAGGCCGTCAACACCGCCCAGATCTACGAATGCACCGTAGTCGGTCAGGTTCTTGACGATACCCTTAACTTCTTGACCTTCTTGCAGGTTGGCCAGCAGGCTTTCACGCTCGGAGGTGTTCTCGGTCTCGATCACGGCACGACGGGAAACAACAACGTTGTTGCGCTTCTGGTCCAGCTTGATGACTTTGAACTCGAGTTCTTTGTTTTCCAGGTGAGCGGTGTCACGGATCGGACGCACGTCAACCAGAGAACCCGGCAGGAAGGCACGGATGCCGTTCAGCTCAACGGTGAAACCACCCTTGACCTTGCCGTTGATGATACCGATAACGGTAGCTTGCTCTTCGTAAGCTTTTTCAAGCTGCAGCCAGGCTTCGTGGCGCTTGGCTTTTTCGCGGGACAGCTTGGTTTCGCCGAAACCATCTTCGATAGAGTCCAGAGCCACGTCAACGGAGTCACCTACGTTGATTTCCAGCTCGCCCATGGCGTTCTTGAATTCTTCAGCCGGGATAGCAGACTCGGATTTCAGACCGGCATCAACCAGTACGAAACCGTTCTCGATAGCAACGACAGTGCCCTTGACGATGGAACCTTGACGGGTTTCAACGGCGTTCAGGGACTCTTCAAAGAGTTGAGCAAAAGATTCGATCATTGTTTATGTCACAAATGAAACATCCACTTGCAATCCGGCACAAGCGGGGTTGTTTTAAATTATCTGCGCCATCCTTGGTGCAGACGACTGACATCAGTTTGCGCTGATATCACCAAGTTGTTGCTCTGCATAGGCAAGCACCGTTGCCAGCACTTCATCTATGGTCATGGACGTTGAGTCTACAACAAGAGCATCTTCCGCGGGTTTCAGGGGAGCGACGGCGCGATTTCTGTCGCGATCGTCACGTTCCCGAATCTCGGTTAAAAGACGCTCAAAGTTAACATCAAAGCCCTTATCTTGCAACTGCTTATAGCGGCGCTGGGCCCGCTCCTCGGCGCTGGCGTCGAGGAAAATCTTCACATTCGCCTCGGGGAAAACCACTGTACCCATGTCGCGACCGTCGGCGATGAGACCGGGGGCTTGGCGAAATGCTCTCTGACGGCGCAGCAGGGCTTCACGTACCCGGGGAAACGCCGCGATTTTGCTGGCTGCGTTGCCCACTTCTTCAGTACGAATGGTGCGGGAAACATCCTCCCCTTCGAGGATCACCTTGACCAGCTCCCCTTCTACCTGGAATTGCACATCCAGATTGGCGGCCAGGGGAACCAATGCGGCTTCGGAATCGAGCTCCACATCGTGATGCAGGGCTGCCAGGGAGAGCACCCGGTAGATGGCACCGGAATCGAGCAGGTGCCAGCCCAGTTTTTCAGCCAGCAACTGGCACAAGGTGCCTTTTCCTGCTCCACTTGGGCCATCAATAGTCATCACGGGGGCCATCTGAGCCATAACGTTTCTCCTGCGCACTCGGCATCTTGACTGGTTGCACACATCCCTGTCGGGATGGGGTAATGGGCGCCGATTATACCCGAATGCGCCGTCGCTGGCAGTTGTCAGGGCACACAATTGCGCAAAAGTCGTCGCGATTGCACCTATTCTGACCAATCGGGTTAACCCACTTCTCACGCAAGGTTTTGTTCTTATGGTTGTTCCGGACAATGCGCGCTAAACTGGCCGCCCTTTTTTAAGCAGCTGTAGTCAGGAGCAACCATATGAGCAGCGTTACCCTCGTGGCCAAATCCAAGTTGCCGACCCCCTGGGGCACTTTCACGCTGGTTGGCTTTCAGGAAACCGGCACGGGCAAGGATCATGCCGCGCTGGTGATGGGCGATATCGCAGACGGCGAACCCGTGCTGGGACGCATTCATTCCGAGTGTCTGACCGGGGATGCCCTGTTCAGTCTGCGTTGTGACTGCGGCTTCCAATTGCAGGCCGCGCTGGAAAACATCGCCAAGGCGGGCCGCGGCGTCCTGCTGTATGTCCGTCAGGAAGGGCGAGGCATAGGCTTGCTCAACAAGATCCGGGCCTATCATCTGCAGGATCAGGGGGCCGATACCGTGGAAGCCAACGTGGCGCTTGGCTTTGCCGCCGACATGCGCGACTACACCATCTGTGCCGACATGCTCAAGGCGCTCGAGGTCAAGTCCCTGCGCCTGATGACCAACAACCCGCGCAAGTTGAAGGCGATGGAATCCTTTGGCATCCCGGTGGCGGAGCGCGTGCCCCTTCAGGAAGGTCGCAATCCCCACAACGAGTTTTATCTCTCCACCAAGGCAAACAAGCTGGATCACCTGTTCAAGAAGTAAGGTTGCATCCACCTTGTCAGCATACGCCTCCAGATTGAAGGCGTTTTTATTGGTGATACCACTCAATCATTGAGTATCTGTAGCGCAATGGTGAGAAACATCCCCTTGTGCCAGCAAAAAATCCCGCAACGCCCGGTTCGCCATGGAGAGCGGATCCCCCCGTCGCCAGGCGACGCAGAGATCCAGGAAGATAGGGGGTGAAAAAGGGATGCCGGTGAGGGCCGGCTCCTCTTCCAGCGCCATGCGCAGGAAGGTGGTCACGGCGAATCCCTGACGCACCACCGCCTTGAGCAGCGGGATGAGATTGCTTTCGAACGCGATGTCAGGCTCTACCCCCAGCCCCTGCGCCAACACCTCCATGTGTTCCCTGTGGTAGAAGCCTCGCCGGAACATGGCGAGCTCCTGGCCGAAGAACTGTGGCAGCGAGACCGACTCAGCGCCGCGCAGCGGGTGCTCCTCCCCCACCACCATCAGCATCTCTTCCTGCAGCAGTTGCGCCCCCTCGAGGGCCGGTGGCAGATCGCTGGTGATGAGGATGGCGAGATCCAGACTGCCATCCACCATGCGGCTGAGCA
Organism: Aeromonas sp. TW 6; assembly: GCF_013168745.1. Classification (NCBI taxonomy): domain Bacteria; kingdom Pseudomonadati; phylum Pseudomonadota; class Gammaproteobacteria; order Aeromonadales; family Aeromonadaceae; genus Aeromonas; species Aeromonas sp. TW 6. The sequence goes on from NZ_JABERS010000015.1 coordinate 18,014, forward strand.
GCTCCCGGGTGCCCGCCTCCTCCACCCGGATCTTCAAGCCGGGGTAGCGATGCTTGAACGCCATCAGGATTGGCGGGAAGTAATAGGATCCCATCATGTAGGGGATGCCGATGCGCACCTCCCCCCGCTCCAGCCCCTTGAGCTCGGCCATCTCGGCCTCGGCCTGGTGCATCTGGCGCAGCAGCCGTTCGGCGTGGCGACAGAGGACCTCTCCCTCCGGGGTGAGGCGCACGCTGCGGTCCTGCCGGTCAAACAGCCGCAGATCGAGCTGCTGCTCCAGCTTGGCGATGGCCATGCTGACGGCAGGCTGGGCCACGTTCAGCCCCTGGGCCGCCCTGGTGAAGGAGCCGGCATCGCGCACCGCCAGCAGGTATCCGAGCTGTTTCAGATCCATATCAATTTCATTTATCAGGGTGATAACTTAAATATATTATATTTATACGTTTCGTCGCACTACCCTGCACAAAAGTCGTCGGGACAACTCCATATGATCGAAGTAGGCAGTCGCGAATGGATACGCGCCACCCTGGCCCTCAGCCTGGGTTCCTTCCTGGTATTCCTCAATCTCTACCAGACCCATCCCCTGCTGCCGCTCCTGGCAGAGGTTTTCTCGGTCAGCGCCCTGTCCGCCAGCTGGACGCTGGCAGGCTGTACCGCAGGGCTTGCAGGCTCCCTGCTCGTCTGTGCCCGTCTGGCTGATCGGTTCGGACGGCGGCGGGTCATGCTGTGGACCCTGGCGGCCGCCATCCTGCTCTCCCTGTGCATCCCCTGGGTCACCCACTTTGATGTGCTGGTGAGCCTGCGCATCCTGCAAGGCGTCCTGCTGGCAGGGCTGCCCGCCGCCGCCATTGCCTACATGGGGGAAGAGTTCAGCAAACGTGCCCTCATCGTAGCCGTCGGCGTCTATATCGCGGCCAACTCCCTGGGGGGCATCGCGGGCCGGGTGGTCGGCGGTCTGCTGGCTGGCTGGTTTGGTGACTGGCAGCACACCTTCCTCGGTATCGGGATCATCAGCCTCGCCCTGCTGCCACTGGTCATCTGGCTGCTGCCCGCCCAGCGCTGCTTCGTGGCCGTGGAGGCAGCGCCTGGGCAACTGCGCCGCGCCATCCAGAGCCACCTTGGCAACCCCTTGCTGGTGGGGGCCTATCTCATCGGCGGCCTCAACTTCATGGTCTTCCTGAACCAGTACAGCTATCTCACCTTCCTGCTGGCCAAGGCCCCCTTCTCCCTGCCGACCCAGTGGCTCGGCATGCTGTTTCTGACCTACCTCACCGGCACCGTCGCCTCTTCACTGAGCGGCCGCGGGGCCCATCGCTGGGGAGCACAACGTCTGCTGCTGGCGGGAATAACCTTGATGGCACTCGGCAGCCTGGCCCTGTTGCAGGGGAGCCTTGTCGCCATCATCGGGGGATTGCTTGTCTCGAGCTTCGGCTTCTTCCTGGCCCACGCCTGTGCCAGCGCCTGGGTCGGCCAGCACGTGGAGCACAACCGGGCGCTCGCCTCGTCGCTCTATCTGGTGGGGTATTACCTGGGGGCCAGTCTGGGCGGGCTTTATCTGCATCCCTTCTGGGAGCAAGGGGGGCTCTGGGGTCTGGTGCTCGGCATCGAGCTGGTGTTGATGATCACCGCGGGGTTGAGCCTCTGGCTCGGTCACTTGAAAGGACGTGTGGCGCCCGCTTGTGCGTTGACGCCACAGGATCAGGCTCCCGTCAACGGGCCCTTCCCTCACAGACCGTCATAATAGTCCGCCGGTACCGGCACCACGGCGCCGGTGCAGAGCTCTTCGTCGATCACCTCGTCAAGCGGGCGCAGATGAAACTTGATCTGCCCAGAGGGCAGCATCAATCCTATATCCGGATTGCGTCCGTCATCGATGTTGCCGGTCTTGAAGGGGACATCCGGATGCCTCGTCACCAAGGTCGTGAGCGAGGGCACCACCAGCTCGATATGTTCGAGCCCGGCCTGATGGCTTCGACCCGCCTTGGGGGCGGCCAGTTCGATGCAGGGGACGGTCACCTGCTCCCAGCAGACGGGCTGGTGCAAGCGATAGGTGGCGATGGGACGACCGCCTATCATCCCCTCCACCAGCAAGACTCCGTGGGCGGCCAGCACCGCTTTCAACTCCAGATATTCCGGCAGGGTGGCGGCGCGGTAGCAGAGGTGATCCACCACGGGGGAGTCCTTGACTCCCATGACGGCATGCATTTCCGTGAGCAGTTGGCAAACAAATGGGGCCATGGGCCCCAGTGTGGAATCCAGGGGATGTGACATGATCACCATTTCTTCTTGGGTTGGAACAGGACGTCCAGTTCGTCCGTCTCTTTGTCCTTGATGTTTTGCAGCTCCTTCTCGCTGTGCTGCTGCAGGTGTTCTTCCAGCTGGCGCATCCCCTGACGCATGTCCTCTTCCCGCGCCAGCAGGTAGGGATCCTTGTCGGTGACATTGGCCAGCGCCCCCAGTCCCTTGGTGTAGAGCTGGCGGCAGGTGCCGTACTGCCCCTGGATCTGGGCATCCATGGCCCGCTTGAGCAGGTTGGCGATGTTGATCTTGAGCTGCATCAGCTCGAGGCGGCGATCCTCCTGGGCAAAGCCCTGGGGATCTATCTTGCCCTTGTTGTGCTCGACCCGCAGCACGGCCCGCATCTTCTTGGCCAGTTGCAGCATCTGGATGGCCTGGCGGTCGGACTCCGGCGTCTTGAAATGCCCCTCGTCCTGGCTGCTGTAGTTCTCCTGCACGTTTTTGATCTGGAGTTGGACGTCGGCGATGCGCTGCTTGACCTGCGCATTGGGCATCACCAGCGCGATGGCGCGGTAGGCATCCAGGATCCGGTGTTGCAACAGCAGCACCATGTTTTTGGAAAAGGGCACCAGGTTGACGTTCAGCAACACCTCTTCGGTCTCGTCTGCCACCGCCTTGTGACGGGCAATGGCCTGGCGCTTGTCCGATTCGGCCTTCTGCTTGTATTGCTGCACCACGTTATAGGCGATGACCAAAAACAGGAGTGCGCCGATTGACAGCAATATCAGGGTTAAAATCATAGGGTGTTCACACTCCAGTCCCAATCCAATTGCGAGATCCTACAACAGCTTAGCCTCATAGGGTAGCGCCCAGATCCCGTATTGCCTCACAAGAACGCTCGCAGGCGGTGACCGCATCCGGTGCGTCATGCTCCATATCGCCCGCCGCCCCCATTACTTGAGGCAAAAACCCTTCGACTGCAGGAATCCCAGCATGAAGGGCCTCGCCTCCTTGCCCAGGATCCCCCTGATCTGCCCGCTCCAGGTCTGATCCTTGTTGTTGCTGCTGCGGGCCTGGTAGTAGTCATGGATCTGCCCGTCGTACCGGGCCAGCAGGGCGCGGTCCAGGGTGACAGGATAGCGGTTTTCGTGCACCACCAGCGCCCGGGGCAAACGGGGCTTCTGTTCAGGCTGCTGGGCGGGATGACCCAGGCAGAGGCCAAAGAGCGGGATCACCCGCTCAGGCAGACCCAGCACCTCGCTCACCTCGGCCGGATTGTTGCGAATGCCGCCGATATAGACCCCGCCCAGCCCAAGTGACTGGGCCGCCAGCAAGGCATTTTGCGCCATCAGGGCGCCGTCGATGGCCCCGATCATGAGCTGCTCCACAAAGCCGGTGCGGGCCTCCGGCACTATCTGGCTGTGACGATGGTAGTCGGCGCAAAACACCAGAAACTCCGCCGCTTCGACCACATAGGCCTGATGGCCGGCCAGCTCCGCCAGGGTGGCCCGCAACCCCTTGTCGGTGACCCGGATGATGCTGTTGGCCTGGAGGAAGCTGGAGCTCGCGGCGCTCTGGGCGGCGCTCAGGATCTGATCCAACTGCTCTGCGCTGACGGGCTCTGAGGTGAACTGGCGAATGGAGCGATGGGAAAGAATGAGATCGATGGTCGGGTTCATGGTACCTCCGGAATGAAGGTCACACTCTACCCAAAAAAAGCGGGGGGCCCAAGGCCCCCCGTCACCCTCAAGGGGCAGGATAGACATAGGGGGCCTGCAACCCAAGCGGGAACCCCAGCGCCCAGTAGATCAGCAGGAAGCCCGTCCAGCTCACCAGGAAGGCCAGGGAGTAAGGCAGCATCATGGAGACCAGGGTGCCGATGCCTGTGCTCTTCACATACTGCTGGCAATAGACCACCACCAGGGGGAAGAAGACCATCAGCGGGGTGATGATATTGGAGGCGGAATCCCCCACCCGATACGCGGCCTGAGTCAGCTCGGGCGAGATCCCCACCGCCATCAGCATGGGCACCAGGATGGGGCTGATGAGGGCCCACTTGGCGGAGGCCGAGCCCACCACCAGGTTGACGGTGGCCGTCAGCAGTATGATGCCGACGATGGTCACCTCTCCCGGCAACGCCAGGGCGTGAAGCACCTCGGCACCAGAGAGCGCCAGCAGGGTACCGAGGTTGGAATCCCCGAACGCCTTGATGAAGAGGGCGCAGAAGAAGGCCATCACCATGTAGGAGCCCATCTTGTTCATGGTGGCCGACATGGCGTCGATCACATCCTTGCCGCTCTTGAAGCTGCCGGCGACAAAGCCGTAGACGATCCCGGGCAGGATGAAGAGCAGGAAAATGAGGGGCACGATGGACTTCATCACCGGTGCGGCGAAGGTGGTGAGGGAACCGTCCGGTGCCCGCATCGGCGAGTCGCCGGGGGCCAGCGCCAGCCCCAGCAGCACCACGGCCGCCAGGCCCAGTTGAAGGCCCGGCTCTCCTGAGCGCTGTAACGACCCATCTCGTCGGCGCTCTCCAGATCCTCGTTGAGAGGCACCTGCTTGAGGCGCGGCTCGACAATCTTCTCGGTGACAAACCAGCCCACGCAGATGATCAGCAAGGAAGAAGCGCCGGTGAAGATGATATTGCACAGGGTGTTGACCATGTAGTCAGGGTCGAACAACTGGGCTGCAGACTGGGTGAAACCCTGAAGCAGCGCATCCCCGCCGGAGGGCAGGAAGTTGGCGGCAAACCCGCCGGAAACCCCGGCAAAGGCTGCGGCAATCCCCGCCAGCGGGTGGCGACCCGCTGCATGGAAGATGATGCCGCCAATGGGGATCACCAGCACATAGCCCGCATCGGCGGCGGTATGGCTGACGATGGCCACTAGGATCAGCATGGGGGTCAGAAAGCGCGCCGGCGTCACCTTGAGCAGCTTCTTGAGCCCGGTGTTGATGAAACCGGACTGTTCAGCCACCCCGACCCCCAGCATGGCCACCAGCACGATGCCAAGGGGAGCAAACCCGGTGAACGTGGTGACCATGCTGGCGAGAAAGTCCGCCAGCCCTGCCCCGGTCAAGAGGTTGTTGATGACCACGGCCTCTCCGGTGCGGGGATTGACCAGATCGAAGGAGAACTGGGAGCCTATCCAGGAGCCGACCCAGACGATCAGCAAGGCATAGAGGAAGAGCATGGCGGGATCCGGCAGCTTGTTGCCCGCCTTCTCCACCCCGTTCAGAAAGCGGTTCAACCAGCCGTTGGGAGGGGCCGGACGCTCGTTCACTGCAGCTTGACTCATTATGGTGATACTCCATTACCAAGGAATGAGCGCGCATACTAGCGATAACGTCTAATGGATCCCATGATATGAGACAAAAATTCGATTAATTATGTTTAATTTGGCATCTCACACTTCATAAATGGGAGATGCCGCACATTTATCGACAACTTGCTCAATGGTTTGCGAGGGGATAGCGGCCCAGCCGGCACTGTACTGCGAACCCCGCTGCCGCCACCTCTTCCGGGGTCATGGGACGGCTGAACAGAAATCCCTGGAAGACGTGGCAACCCTGGGTCTGCAGGGCCGCGAGCTCGTGCTCCTCCTCCACCCCTTCCGCCAGGATCCCGAGCCCCAGACTGGTGGCCATGGCCACCGTCGCCCGGATCACCGGCAGGTTGAGCCCCACCACGAAGGAGCGGTCCAGCTTGATGGTGTCGATCGGCAACCGGTTGAGGTAGGCCAGGGAGGAGTAGCCCGTCCCGAAGTCGTCGATGGCGATCTTGATCCCCTGCTCGCTCAGGGCGTCGAGGATCTCGATGCACCCCTTCATGTCGAGCATCAGCACCGTCTCGGTCAGCTCCAGGGTCAGCAGCGCCGCCTCCACCGAGAATACCTCGAGCAGTTGGGCCACCAGCTCCGGCAAACTGGCAGAGAGCTGGAAGCCCGAGAGATTGACCGACACCGGCACCCTCACCCCGTCCTGTCGCTGCCACTCCCCCATCTGGGCCAATGCGGTGGAAAGCACCCAGCTTCCGATTTCCCGGATGAGCCCCATCTCTTCGGCCAGCGGAATGAACTCCGCCGGCGACACATGGCCAAGCACGGGATTGTACCAGCGTACCAGGGCCTCGAAACCGATGACCCGACCTTGCGCCACATCCACCTGGGGCTGATAGCGCAGGCTGAGCTCCCCCCGCCCGACGGCCTTGGCCAGGAACTGCTTCAGGGTCAGCTTGCGGTGCAGGCTTTGCTGCATGCTGGGGGTGAAGCGCTGCCAGCGAAGCCGCCCCATCTGCTTGGCCTGGTACATGGCCATGTCGGCACGGGTGATGAGGTTGTCGCCGTCATCCGCGTCGTCCGGGTAGATGGCGATGCCGATGCTGCCGCCGATGGTGACCTCGGGGACACCGCTCAGCTGCAGTGGCTTGCTCATCTGGGAGAGCATGAGATCCGCCACCTCCTGGGCCCGATCGCTCGCCTGGTTGAGGGGCACCAGGGCGGTGAACTCGTCCCCGCCAAGGCGCGCCAGCTCCACGTCCCGCGGGCAGATCTGCTTGAGCCGTCCGGCGACCCGCTCCAGCAGGCGATCCCCTGCCTTGTGGCCGTAGTTGTCATTGACCAGCTTGAAGTTGTCCAGATCCATGAACACCAGGGCAAAGCGCCCCCCGAGGCCGCAATAGGCTTCCAGGGATTTCATCAGGCCGTAGCGGTTGAGCAGCCCGGTGAGGGAGTCGTGCCAGGCCAGGTGGCGATGCTCCAGCTCTTCGAGCTTGCGATCCGTGATGTCCCGCATGGTCAGCAGGATCCGTGCCCCCTGCTGGATATGGCGAAACTGGTACTGGAACCAGCGCATCCCCTTCTGGGTGCGGCACTCCCCTTCGGCCACTACTTCGTCCAGACGGGAGAGGCGACGATAGAAGGCCTCGTCCGCACCGGAGAAGATCTGGGGCAGCGTCAGAATGCCGGTGCCAAAGCACATGTCGAAGTGATGGTTGCCGCTCTCGAGGCGCCCCTCGTTGTCAAAGAGACAGGCCAGGGTGTCGCCGGTGGCGAGGGAGGACTCCTGATAGAGGGTGTCGGCATCGATGACCGCTTCCGCCATCATCATCTGCCTTCCGGCAAGCTGGATCCCGGAAAGACGCAGATAGACCTGCTTCTTGACCCCCTTGGGCGAGAGGGTCCACCACTCGTTGTAACTGCGCTCCTGCTGGAAATCGCCGAGATAGCGCTGCAGCAGCAGATCGATGGCGGCGGCCATGTCGGCGGAGAAATCCCGGGACTTCAGCTCGGCCAGGGAGCTCGCCTCCCAGAGCCCGAGGGCAGCATCGTTGGCCCAGTAAATATGATGACGCTGGATGTCATAGACCCAGACCGGCGTGTGGAGGACATCCATCACGGTGAGCAGGCGTTCGTCTAGCGTATTCATGTTGAGTGATGATTCATGCTGAAAGCTCATGGTCGAACCAGCCGCTTGCGCCCCCTGACAGGAGTATTCACGCTGGTACAAAATCCGTTCCGGCCCATAATCGGATAACAAACGGATGAAAAAAGGCCGAAATCATATGAAAACGCTACATGTGATCCCCATGGTACGAAGAAATGGACTCACACTGGTATTGTTGGGCATGGTGATAACCATTGCTATGATTTTTATACTTTTTTTTCTTCGTGAACAACTACTAATCCCCGCCATTTCCCTCCTCCTGGCGGGTCTGATGACAATTCTTGTCGGGGTTTGGAAACTGGGTGAGCCTCATTTTAGTCTCTCTTTGTGTCAGGACTGCCTGCAATACCATCACAAGTACGGCGGCTGGATCCTGAAATGGAGAAATATTCAGCGAATTGACCAACCACGTATCCATTTGGGGTGGGATCTGGTGGAGCTGCCCTACATCGGCTTGAAAATAAAGGATTACGACGCTTTTTTGACGCTGATCACACCCCGGCTCGCCGTCCGTCTGCTGACCGAGCAGCGCGCCGTGCTGATGCAGGCCATGCGAAGCGAGCGCTCCGACTGCCCGACCGGAGGGTGCGGCAGTGGGCTCCTGGGAGAGGGACTGCTGGAGGAGAGCCGCTTCTGCTCACCCTCCGGCCAGCGCTATGAGGGGGTGATCGCCATGCTCGGCAACCGCATGGCACGGCTGCGTGATCTGTTGGGGTACGATCTGCTGGTGCCGGACAACAGCCTCGACAGATCCCCGGAAGATTTCGTCCATCTGCTCCAGCAATACCAGCGCGAGTCGAATCTAATCCAGATCAATTAAACGCCGGATTGCGCTTGCCAAGCCCGGTGACTCTTCATAAGGTCACTGGCTTGTTACAGCCAGAACACCCCCTAAAACCGCTTATGAAGTACATCGAAGAGTTCTATCTGTTCGTCAAGGTGGTGCAAGAGGGCGGTTTCTCCCACGCCGCCGCTGCGCTGGGCATGCCGACCGGCACCATCAGTCGACGTATCTCCCAACTGGAAGAGCAGCTCGGATGCAGCCTGCTGCACAGATCCACCCGCAAGCTGCGTCTCACCGACGAAGGGCTGCGCTATTACGAGCGCCTCTGTACCCCCCTTGCGGAAATAGAGCAGGCCACCGGCGAAATTCGGGGTGAGGAGACGGACATCAGCGGCCTCATCCGCCTCGCGGCCCCCATCGCCCTCTCCAACACCATCCTGGTCGACATGCTGGTGGACTTCGGCCTGCGCTATCCCGGGGTACAGTTCGACATCCGCCAGTCCAACGATCATGCCCTCCAGGCGGATCAGGACAGGGACCTGGTCTTTTTCAACGGCGAGCTTCCCCAGACCCTGCCCAACGCCCTCTGTCTGGGTCACATCCAGTACGGTCTGTTCGCCTCCCCCCTCTATCTGGAGAAGATGGGTGTGCCCTCCCACCCGACCCAGCTGGAAGAACACGATCTCATCTACTGCTGGCCTCACCAGCACTGGCAACTGAACGGGCGGGACGAACAGACGGTCTGCATCAAGCGCACACCCCGCCTTTGCATCGACCAGACCCAGGCCGCCGTGCGGGCAGCCCAGCGCCACCTCGGCATCGTCAACGCCCCGCAGCACTATGTGCACCCCTTCCTGCAAGATGGTCAGCTCGTCCCCGTCCTGCCTGACTGGCAGTCGGGAAAACGTCCCTTCTACATGCTCCATTGCCAGCCCCGGTTCACCCCGTTGCGTGTTAAGATGTTCGCCGATTTCGTCGAGAAGCACTCCGAGCGCTATCGCACCCGTCAGCAGAACGATCAATTTTCACCGGCGCAACCGCTGCCCGTTGCATCTGACGGCTGATGACCCACACTTAGCGCAATCCTCGTTGCACAGGTCGGCTAACACTATGAATGTATTGATATGTGATGACTCCGGGTTCGCGCGCAAACAGCTGGTGCGCGCCCTGCCCGCCGATTGGGATGTCACCTTGCACCAGGCCGCGGACGGACTGGAAGGGGTCGAGCAGATCCTGATGGGGCACGGGGACCTGATCTTTCTCGATCTCACCATGCCGGAGATGGACGGATATGGGGTTCTCGAGACCCTCAAGCGAGAGGGGGTGCGCAGCAAGGTGATCGTGGTCTCCGGCGACATCCAGCCGGAAGCCCATGAGCGTGTCATGGCCCTTGGCGCCCTCGATTTCATCAAGAAGCCGGCCTCCCCGGACACCCTCCTTGCCCTGCTCAAGCGCCACGGTCTGTGGCAATCGACCACCCAGGTGACGGCCATCCAGCCCCAGCCCGTCGCCAGCCACCAGGCTGCCCAGAGCAGCATCCAGTTCACCCCCGAGCTGCGGGATGTCTATCAGGAGCTGGCCAACGTCGCCATGGGCCAGGGGGCGGATCTGCTGGCTCGCCTGCTCGGCGCCTTCGTGCTGCTCCCCATCCCCAACGTCAACGTGCTGGAGGTCTCCGAGCTGCACATGGCGCTCTCGGCCGCCGCCGAGTCGGAGACGCTCTCCGCGGTCTGTCAGGGCTTCATCGGGGCCGGGATCGCCGGGGAGGCCCTGCTGCTGTTCCACGATGCCAGCTTCCAGGACCTGGCCCGCCTGATGAACCATCAGGGGGAGCTGGATCACGGCGCCGAGCTGGAACTGCTGATGGACACCGCCAACGTGCTGATCGGCGCCTTCCTGCGCGGCTACGCCAACCAGCTCGACACCCCTTTTAGCCAGGGTCACCCCGTGGTGCTGGGCCAGCACAGGCCCATTCAGGATCTCATTCGGACCAACCAGAGCCGCTGGCGCCGCACTCTGGCCATCGAGATCAACTATCGGGTGCAGGGCTATGCGGTGCAGTGCGATCTCTTGCTGCTGTTTACCGAAGATTCCATCGCCACCATGAACAACAAGATCATGCACATGCTCTGACCGCCCCGCGGCAGCAACCACCAGGAGTGACCATGGACATTCGGGAATTTCATTGGCTGATGAACATCGTCCAGAATCTGGACGTGGGGCTGGTCGTGCTCGACAGGGAGTACCGGATCCAGGTGTGGAACGGCTTCATGGAGAGTCACAGCGGCCGGCTGGCAGGCGAAGTGCGCGATCAAGGGCTGTTCTCGCTCTTCCCCGATGTGGACAAGGTCTGGTTCGAGCGCAAGGCCAACATGGTGTTCAAGCTCAACAACCGTGCCTTCAGCACCTGGGAACAGCGCCCCTACCTGTTGCGCTTCTCCAACTACCGCCCCATCACGGGATCGGCCCCCTACATGTACCAGAACCTGACCCTGGTGCCGCTGGCCGACTTCGCCGGAGAGGTCACCCACCTGGCCATCATGATCTATGACGCCACCGACGAGGCCATGCTGATCACCGGCCAGCGCCAGGGATGACCGACCCTGCCATGACAACAAGGGCGCCCGATGGCGCCCTTGTTGTTGCGATGGGGAATGGCGTCAGCCACTCAGGTACTCGGTGAAGGCGTCGATCACCTCGTCGATGTCATCGTCGGTGATCTGCAGGTGGGTCACCAGCCTGAGCTCCCCGTAGCCGGAGAAGAGAATACCGCGCTCCTTCATGAAACCCAGCAAGGTGGCGGGATCCCCCTGGGTCAGGCGCAGGAATACCATGTTGGTCTGCACCTCCCCCATGTTGAGTGTGATGCCTGGCAAGGCGGCCAGCCCCTCTGCCAGACGCCTGGCGCGGCGATGATCATCCGCCAGCCGGGCAACGTGCTGATCCAGCGCGAACAGGGCGGCCTGGGCCAGGATCCCTCCCTGGCGCATGCCGCCCCCCAGCATCTTGCGCAGCCGTCTGGCGTGGGCGATGAACGCAGCCGATCCCACCAGCAGGGAACCCACCGGTGCCCCCAGTCCCTTGGAGAGGCAGACAGAGATGCTGTCAAAATGCGCCGCGATGGCGGCCACCGGCTCCCCGCTTGCCACCACCGCATTGAAGAGGCGAGCCCCGTCCAGGTGCAGCTTCAGCCCCTTCTCGTCGACGAATTCGCGCATGGCGCGCAGGTAGGTCAATGGCAGCACCTTGCCGTTATGGGTATTTTCCAGGCAGACGAGGCGCGTCTGGACGAAATGGGGATCATCGGGAGCGATGGCCCCCCGCACATCCTCGATGGCCAGGGTGCCGTCCGCCTGCATGGGGACGGATTGCAGGGCCACCGAGCCCAGCACGGCAGAGCCCTGGGCCTCGTAGCGATAGATGTGGGAGGCCGCCCCCAGCACGGCCCCTTCCCCACGCTGACAGTGACTCATCATGGCCAGCAGGTTGGACATGGTGCCGGAGGGCACGAACAGGGCCGCCTCCTTGCCAAGCAGTTCGGCGCCGCGGCGCTCCAGCGCATTGATGCTGGGATCTTCCCCATAGACATCGTCTCCCACCTCGGCATGCAGCATGCTCTGGCGCATGGCTTCCGTGGGTTGGGTCACGGTATCACTTCGTAAATCGATATAGCGCATGTCATCCTCCTGATGCAGGACGATGACATTAACCAGCCGACACCCGGCTGGCAAGAAACGGCAAGCGGGAATGTGAGCCCGGCGGCTCACCAGGGCAGCGACTGACCCTGCAGATCCACGAAACGGCCCGAGTGCGCCGGCGTCAGTGTGGCCATCAGATCCAGCAGGCGGACGGCGACCTCGGCGGGGTCCTGCAGCAAAGCGGGATCCGTCTCCTGAAGAAAAGGTTGCTGCATGGGGGTATTCATGAGGCCGGGATGCACGGTGATGACACCGGCGCCGGGAAAACGTCCTGCCCACTCACCCGCCAGGATCCGGGATCCCATGTTGAGGGCGGCCTTGCTCATGCGGTAGCTGTAGTGGCACATGGCCTCCTGGCCCCCCTCCTCCAGGCTTCCCGCCCGATCCGAGAGAGTGCAGAGCCAGAGCGTGCTCTGGGACATCATGCGCCGGCTGAGGTTGGCACCAAGGGCTAGGTGGGGCCAGGCATTGGCCAGCAGACTCTCTTCGAGCCATTGGGGGGTCACCTCCTCCACCCGCCGCTCCGGCATGTGGGCAAGATCATGGAGCAGGCCTATGGTGTTGATCACCACCGTCGGTAGGGTGGTGCTGTCATAGAGGGTAAAGAGGGCCTCAAAGGAGAGCGAGTCCACCTCCTGCAGCGGAAAGTAGCAGGCGGGATCCAGCCCCCTGGGCAGTTGCCTGCCCGCCAGCAACCACTCTTCGCCCCGTCTGGCCAGCTCCCGTGCCAGCGCACTGCCCAACCCGCCACTGCCCAGGATCAGATAGCTCATCTGCGTGTCCTTGGATTTGATCACTGCTTAGAGGGTATCAGAAGAATGGCGGACTGCCGGGAGCCCCCGTCAGGCTCAGGCCTCGGCCAGATGGCGCCCAAACTCCCGCGCCCGGGCCAGATCCAGAAAACCGTCCGCCTGCTTGTGGCTGCGCAGGAACTGGTAATAGGCGAGCAGGGTCACCAGTTGCTCCTCGTCCGGCATGGGCTTTCCCGGACGGGTCTCCTGCACCAGCGCCCCCGCCGCCGCCAGCGCGTCCCTGTCCACCACCTCGGCCTGACGATAGAGATACCCGCAACCGGTGGCGAGCCACTCCAGCGAGCAGTTGGCCCCCATGGCAATCTGGTTCGCCTTGCCAAGGCCGGGTTCGGCCCCTTTCAGATACTTGCGGATCAGGGCTTCACTCAACCCCACCTTGCGGGCAAAAGCGCTCACACTCCCCTCCCCGATCAGGCTTTGCAGCCTGGCGGCAAATCCTTCCATCACCCCTTCTCCTCTCACTGACACCGGGATCTTGACCCGTCGGAGTCAGAACCATAGTTCGAATTCGCGAAGGGGGCATTATTGCCTTGTCCGCCGGAAGAGACCAAGATGCTGGCACATGATATTGCCCCTTTCTTTTCGCATTGTTATCTCCAGAGGAGTCACCATGTCCGTATCCCGTCTAGCCCTGCACGAGCAAGGCCCCACCTTCTCCCGCCTCATCATGGGCTACTGGCGCCTGATGGAGTGGCAGCTTTCCCCCGCCGCCCTGCTGGACCTGATGAAATATCACCTTGATCTCGGGGTCACCACCATCGATCACGCCGACATCTACGGTGGCTACCAGTGCGAGGAGGCCTTCGGCCATGCCCTGCGCCTGGAACCCTCCCTGCGCGATCGGATGGAGATCGTCAGCAAGTGCGGCATCGCCCTCACCGCCAATCCGGCCCACGCCCTGAATCACTACAACACCGGCAAGGGACACATCGTCGCCAGTGCCGAAGCCTCCTTGCAAAAGCTCGGCACCGATCATCTGGATCTGTTGCTGATCCATCGCCCCGACCCCCTGATGAACGCCGACGAGGTGGCCGACGCCTTCATCACCCTCAAGCAGGCAGGTAAGATCAAGCACGCCGGGGTCTCCAACTTCACGCCCCACCAGTTCGCCCTGCTGCAATCCCGCCTGCCCTTCCCCCTGGTCACCAACCAGCTGGAGATCTCCCCGCTCCATCAGGAGGGGACGCTGGATGGTGCCCTGGATCAATGCCAGCAACTGCGCATCAAGCCCATGGCCTGGTCCTGCCTTGGCGGCGGGCGGCTGTTCCATGCCCCCGACTATGCCCCGCTGCGGTCGGAACTCGAGCAGATCCGCCAGGAGGTGGGCGGCGACTGTCTGGAGCAGGTGGTCTACGCCTGGGTGATGATGCTGCCGAGTCAGCCGCTGCCCCTCATCGGCTCCGGCAAACGGGAGCGGATCGCCGCCGCCGTGGCAGCCGAGTCCATTGAGCTCACTCGCCAGCAGTGGTTCCGCATCCGCAAGGCCGCTCTGGGTTATGACGTTCCCTGAGTCTGCACCAGTCCCTGAAAACAAAAACGGCATGGAGGATTCCATGCCGTTTTCCGTTATCGAGACGATTCAACGATGGCGCTGGGGGCGACCACGGGGTGCATCCGTCTTCGGTTTGGCCTGATTGACCGTGATGGTGCGGCCGCCGACCTCGGTGCCGTGCAACTCGGCGATGGCCTTCTCGGCCTCACCATTGACCGGCATTTCAATGAAACCAAACCCCTTGGACTGACCGGTATCGCGGTCGATGATGATATCGACCTTGTCTACCTGCCCAAATTGGCTGAACACGGTTGTCAGTTCGTCGGCCGTCATCCGGTACGACAGATTACCTACGTAAATCTTCATGCCATCCACTCTCGATTCAAGGTGCCTTATCTATGCATCCACCGACCTGGGAGTAAGGGCACAACCCCCCTGCCGGACCAGCCACGGCATCATGCCATGGCACTTCCAGCTTCGTATCCCAAGTCCTTGATCTCTTGGGCTATCGGAGCAGGAAAGATCAAATCGAATCAGAGGCAGTATCTGAGCATTGGGATGAATTGTCGAGAAAATAGTCAGAGCGGGTGCAGTTCGGCCAGCAATGTGCCGAGGGCACGACGCCCATGCCAGGCACGTTTGAACCCGAATCGATAGACCCCGGGGGCCACTTCGTGAGTCCCTTCCCGGGACAACCCGAGCAGGCTGGTGGCCGTCGCCAGGGTCACCTCATCCAGCCCGAGATCCAGGCTGAAATCGAGCCACTGGCCATCGTGTCCCACCTTGCGATCCCGCTCCAAGCCCACCAGCACAGCTCTGGGCAGCGCCAAGGCCCGGTCTTCGCCACCATTGAGCAGATAGAGATGGCGTTCATCCCAGGCAAGCTCCGCCAGACGCCAGCGCTGCCAGTTGCGCGGCAACACCATCATCACCAGCACGATACCGCCAAAGACCACCCCGACCCAGGGCAGCAGGCCCATGTCGGGATATCCCAGCCAGAGGGCGGCCACCACAGTGGCGAGACTCGCCAGCAACAGGCAGATCATCACCCCGTAAAACCGCCGGGCCGGGGGCATCAGCCAGCGCACGTTCTCTTGCGCTGCCAGCTCACTGACTCTCATCTTCTCTTCTCCTTCTGTGATGCGAACGGCCTTGCCGTCGCTGCGTTGCCGCGCATTGTGCGCGAGCGACGCGCCGCGATGCAACCGCCACCGCGACACGGATGACGGCCAGCCGCCACTCTTGGTATGCTTGGGGCTGTCTGAGCCCGCACTGGGCGCCATCCCGGGAGTCCCATGTTCGCCACCGCCCTGCTCTTGTCCGCGAGCATACTCTATGCCGAGGCCATCGGCGGCTACTCCGCCGGCTGCCTGAAAAATGCCGTCGCCCTGCCCCTCGAAGGCCCAGGTTATCAGGTGATCCGCACCAAACGGCTGCGCTATTACGGTCACCCCGACCTCATCCATTACCTGCAGCATCTGGCCAACCAGACCAGACTGGCCGGCATGCCGGATCTCTATATCGCCGACCTCGCCATGATGCACGGGGGGCCCTTTACCTCAGGTCATCGCAGCCACCAAACCGGCCTGGATGCCGACATCTGGTTCAGGATGGCTGACAGGCCCATCAGCCGCTGGGAGCAGGATGCCCCCAAGGAGTGGGCGCTGATCGACGAACCCAGCTACCGGATGCTGCCCGGCCGATTCGGCCCCAGGCAACTCAATCTGCTGCGCCTTGCGGCTGATCGCCCCGAGGTGGCGCGTATCTTCGTCAACCCCGTCATCAAAGCCGAGGTGTGCAAACAGGCACCCGGTGAAGCCTGGGTCGGCAAGCTGCGCCCCTGGGTCGGCCACTTCAGCCACTTTCACGTGCGCCTGCGCTGCCCGGCAAACAGTCCGGACTGCCAGCCCCAGGCTCCCATTCCCCCCGGCAATGGCTGTGGGGAGGAGCTGGCCTCCTGGCTCAAGGACAAACCCCAGCTGCCCAAGGTGTCGATGAGCTACCGCGCCCCCCTCTTACCCAGGCGTTGTGAGGGCTGACCACAAGCTGTTATGGTGAACCTATTTCCGAGAGAAATATCAATGGAGAACAACAAGATGGCCACTTCACTCTGGCAGCGTGGTACCCGTGCCCTGCTGACCCTGACCCTGCTGCTGGGTTTGACCGGCTGCGGCATGAACACCATTCCGACCCTGGATGAGCAGGTCAAGGCGAGCTGGGGACAGGTCGAGAACCAGTACCAGCGCAGGGCCGATCTCATTCCCAACCTGGTGGCCACCGTCAAGGGGTACGCCAGCCACGAGCAGGAGACCCTCAAGGCTGTCACCGATGCCCGTGCCCGAGTCGGCAGCGTGCAGGTGAGTGACCCCTCCCAGCTCAAGGCGTTCGAGGCGGCGCAGGAGCAGCTCTCCAGCGCCCTCTCCCGGCTGATGGTAGTGGTCGAGCGCTACCCGGATCTGAAGGCCGATCAGCAGTTCCTGACCCTGCAGGCCCAGCTGGAAGGCACCGAGAATCGCATCGCGGTGGCCAGACGGGATTACATCGAGGCAGTACGCCAGTTCAATACCGAGATCCGTACCTTCCCCGGGGTCATCTGGTCCAAGCTGCTTTACTCCGATCTGGAAGCCAAACCCACCTTCAGCGCCAAACCCGGTGCCGATGAGGCGCCCAAGGTCAGCTTCCAATGAACGTGATGAGACGCTGGCTGGCGCTCTGTCTGCTGCTCTGTGCCACGGCACTGCATGCCGCCCCCGATTTCCCGGCCCTGACCGGGCGGGTGGTGGACGAGGCCAATCTGATGTCACGCAAGCAGGCCCACCAGCTCGCACAGCAACTGGCCGTCTTCGAGAAGCGCAGCGGCGTCCAGCTGGTGGTGGTCTCCATCGACACGCTGGCGGGGGATACCATCGAAGAGTACGGCTACCAGCTCGGTCGCCACTGGGGCATCGGCCAAAAAGGCAAGAACAACGGCGTTCTGCTGATCATCGCCCAGGACGAGCGCAAGGTGCGCATCGAGGTGGGTTATGGCCTAGAAGGTGCCCTGCCCGACGCCATCGCCGCCAACATCATCCAGACCCGGATCCTGCCCGCCTTCAAGCGCGGTGACATGGTGGCCGGCATCCTCGCCGGCAGCCAGGGCATCATGCAGGCCCTGGCCGGGGAGTATCAGCCCGTGGACAACACCAGCAACGCCGACAAGCAGGGAGGTCCCTGGCTCTTCATCCTGGTGGTGATTGCGATGATCGTGCTGCACAACCTGCGCGGCGGCGGCGGTGGGCCGGGAGGACGTCGCCGGGCCGCCTACATGGCCGGTGGATTCGGTGCCGGCTCCTTTGGCGGCCGCACTGGCGGTGGTGGTGGCGGTTTCAGTGGTGGCGGCGGCAGCTTTGGCGGCGGCGGTGCATCTGGCGGTTGGTAATCAGGGAAAAAGAGACAACAAGATGATTTCGAAACAGTTTTTCCACACCTTGCAGGCCAGGGTTCGACAGGCCGAGCAGGCCACGGATGCCGAACTGGTCACCGTGCTGGCCCCGGCCAGCGATGGCTATCGCTATATCCCGACCCTGTGGGCCGCCCTGCTGGCCATGCTCACCCCCCTGCTGGTCTTCCAGCTCGGCTTCTGGCTTGGCTGGTACGAGATCCTGCTGGTGCAGTGGTCGGTCTGGTTGCTGCTGAGCCTGCTGTTCCACTGGACACCCATCAAGATGCGGCTCATTCCCAACAAGGTACGCCGTCACCGGGCCGCCCTGATGGCCCGCCTGCAGTTTGTCGAGCAGGGACTTCACCGCACCCGGGACCGGCTCGGGGTGCTCATCTTCGTCTCGGTGGCGGAGCACTATGTGGAGATCCTGGTAGACGACGGGATCGCCCAGCACATCGACAACACCCAGTGGCAGCAGATCATCGACGACTTCGTGGTTCGGGTACGCAACAAGGAGGTCGAGCAGGGGTTCCTGGAGTGCGTGGAGCGCACCAGCGCCATTCTGACCGACGCCTTCCCCGCCACCCGGGATCAGAACGAGCTGCCTGACAGCCTGATCATTCTCGACAAGCCTTGAACGGGATTAAAAAACCGGCATTCTGTTCAAGGGATAGGCACTCGATAAAGATTATGAAAAATAAGGGGAAAAGTGGTTGACCCAGGCAGCCCTTTCCCCTAAATTACGCCCCGTTCCAGCGCAACGGCGCAGAGTGCACGTGTTGGCTGAACACGTTAAATCACAGACCAGAATTTGGTGAGGTATCCGAGAGGCTGCCCACCGACGAAGTCGGCAAGATGCACGCGCAGCGTGCTCCGAAAGCCACTTCAAGCAGTAAAAATTTGGTGAGGTGTCCGAGTGGCTGAAGGAGCACGCCTGGAAAGTGTGTATACGGCAACGTATCGAGGGTTCGAATCCCTCCCTCACCGCCAAATTGTAAAAACCGACCTCAGGGTCGGTTTTTTTGCATCTGGTGACATGGCAACATCCGATGCCGATGGAGGGAGGGTGAGAAGCCTCGTCGGGTTCGAGCAGAGCAGCTTGCTGCGATGAACGGCCGCAGGTCGCCCCGAAGGGGTGAGCCACGCAGTGGTGAATCATCCCTCCCTCACCGCCAAATAAAGTAAAAGGCCCTGTCGCAAGACGGGGCCTTTTACTTTTTCCGATGATGGGCGGCTCGGTTCGCCCCCTGTCGACAGGCGGGCAGGATAGCCCGACTGGACGGCCAGAGGCCGCCCGCAGGGCGAGCGCCAGGGATGGTGCGAGTCAATCCCGAACCAGCTTACAGCTTGAAGAATCGACCCCAGGGTCGGTTTTTGCTTCAAGGAGTCTGCCAACCCCCTGGCAGGAGAAACCCGTCATCGGCGGGGCCAGAAAAAACGGCTTGCCGCGATACCTGGCCAAGTGCCGCCCAGCCAATCCCATCCCTTCCGCCTCTCTGCTCGCTGCTCTCTGTCGACAGGGGATATGTCCCGAGGGCAGCCAGCCCTCTCTCGTTGATAGCGCATTACGCCAAGCAAAGATAAATTGACGATAATGATGACCAATAAGCCATCAAAAAACAGCGCAATATGTTGCGTTATCACCAGGATACCTGCCTCGTCCTGCCATGCAGGCACCGTCAACCTGCTCTGCAGATCAGACGGCACAGGCCGATGCCACCGGATAATACCGGGTCTGCGCAACCTCTCGGATATTGCTCACCGATTGGATATCGTTTTGAAAAACTGATAGTTAAATGGCTACACTAGCCTCACACATCGCATAGGGATATGGACAAATGAGTCTTATTGGCTTGCTGCTGGCCCTGGCAGCCATTCTGGGTGGCAACATGATAGAAGGGGGGCACCCCAGCGCCCTGCTCGATCTGCCCGCCTTTCTCATCGTGATCGGCGGTACCGTCGGTGCCGCACTGACCCAGTTTCCCTTCTCCGTGGTTGGTAAAACCCTCAAGCGCTTCAAGTGGCTCATCACTCCCCTGCGCCTCGACATGCTGGAGCAGGCCCAGCTGCTTGAAACCCTGGCGGGCAATGCACGGCGCAGTGGCATGCTGGCACTGGAGGGCATGATCGACGACATCAAGGATCCCTTCCTGCAAAAAGGGGTACAGATGATGGTCGATGGCTACGAGAAGACCAAGATCCACGAGGTACTGGAAAACGAGATCGAGTTCGAGCAGGAAGATATCGAACAGACCGTCAAATTCTACGAGGCCATGGGGGGCTACTGCCCGACCATGGGGATCGTCGGGGCCGTATTTGGCCTCATTCACGCCATGGGCCTGCTGGATGCCCCCGACAAGCTGGGGGGCGCCATCGCGGTGGCCTTTATCGCCACCATCTACGGGGTGTCGGCCGCCAACCTCATCTTCCTGCCCTTCGGCAACCGCTACAAGTCGTTTGCCCACCAGATCCGCCACTACAAGGAGATGACCCTCACCGGCATCCTCTGCATCGTGGACGGCGAGTCACAGCAACGGCTGCAAGTGACCCTTGAGCCTTACCTCGGAGGCCACGGTGGCGAAAAAGAAAAAGGCTGAGGCGCCGGAGAACCACGAACGCTGGCTGGTCTCCTACGCCGACTTCATGACACTGCTGTTCGCCCTGTTCGTGGTGCTCTACTCCTTCGCCATGGCCAAGCAGTCGGAGACTCGCGTGCTCATTCAGGGCTTTATCGAATCTCTTGGCAAGATAGGGCTGGTCTCCCTTCCCGCCGGCTCCCCCGTGATGCAAGGGGGCACAGGCATACTGGAACCCGAGTCCAAGACCACCCCCAATACCTCCCAGAAAGAGCAGGTGCTGGATACCCAGACGCCCGCAGCGGCGGCCGACCCTTTCAACGAGACCATCGGCTCCTCGGAGAAACCTGCGGCCACGGAGTCCTGGCCCCACAAGACCAAGGAGCAGGATTGGGTCACGGTCACCAAGCAGAAGCTGGATCAGCAGCTCAAGAGCCAAATCGAGTCCAAGGAGATCGAGGTGGAGCAGCTTGGCAGCCAGCTGGTGATCCGCATCGGCGAAAAGACCTTGTTCCCCGCCGACTCAGCCTTCTTGCAGCCCCAGTTCATTCCCCTGGTCAACAAGGTCTCGGACGTGCTGGCGGACATCCCCGGCATGGTGGTGGTCACCGGTCACACCGACAACTCCCAGGCGCCGGTGGAGCTCTATCGCAACAACTGGGAGCTGTCGGTGCTGCGGGCGGCCACCATCACCCACACCCTGCTGACCAACCCCAAGCTGGATTCACGACGGCTGATCGCCCAGGGGGTGGCGGATACCCAACCCCGTTATCCGAACGATACCCCGGCTCACCGCCAGGCCAACCGCCGGGTGGAGATCGTGCTCTCCCAGGGCAAGGCGGCAGAGCAGAGCCTCCCCGTTCTCCAACCCTGAAACAGACCCCGCCATGCGGGGTCTTTTGTTTCCTGCCATCCACCGGATTTTCAAACTATCCGTTTTTTTTCTGCTACATAAAAACGATTGAAAACAATTCTCAAACGAGAAAGTTGACCCCGCTAGCAAAACACAATTTTCATCCCGTTGATTAATAATTAATCCTTTGAAATGACATGTAAATCAGTACGAAAGTGGCATACTACGTAACGTCATTGTTAAGTCACATGATTAATTTGGTTAGGGAAAAACCTATATGTTTGCTGATATTGCCGTCCAGCACTGGGCTTTTGCTGTCTATGTCATTGGTGCCATCTGTATCTGCTTGACCATGATAGGCCTGGCGGCCTTGCTGGGGGGACGCGCCTATGGCCGTGCCAAGAACAAACCCTTCGAATCCGGGGTGGATTCCGTCGGCAACGCCCGCCTGCGCTTCTCCGCCAAGTTCTACTTGGTCGCCATGTTCTTCGTCATCTTCGATGTCGAAGCCCTCTATCTCTTTGCCTGGTCCGTCTCCGTTCGGGAGAGCGGCTGGGTCGGCTTCATCGAAGCCACCATCTTCATCACCCTGCTGCTGGTAGGCCTCCTCTACCTGTGGCGCATTGGTGCCCTCGACTGGGCCCCGAAAAAGCGTGTCCTGACTGACAAGAAACCAGACTGAACTACCGATTATCTCTTTGAGGTTGCACCATGAAGTACACCCTGACCCGGATTGACCCGGATGCGCCCGTTGAGCGCTACCCCCAGGAACAGCGCCAGACCGTCGATGATCCACTGGCACAGCAAGCGACCCGCGGCATCATGATCGGGCGCCTCGAAGAGGTGCTGCAAGACACCGTCAACTGGGGCCGCAAGAACTCCCTCTGGCCCTACAACTTCGGCATCTCCTGCTGCTACGTGGAGATGTGTACCGCCTTCACCTCTCCCCACGACGTGGCTCGCTTCGGCGCTGAGGTCATACGAGCCTCACCCCGTCAGGCCGACTTCATGGTGATTGCCGGCACCCCCTTCATCAAGATGGCCCCTGTCATCCAGCGGCTCTATGAGCAGTTACTCGAGCCCAAGTGGGTCATCTCCATGGGGGCCTGTGCCAACTCCGGCGGCATGTATGACATCTACTCCGTGGTACAGGGGGTGGACAAGTTCCTGCCGGTCGATGTCTACATTCCGGGCTGCCCGCCCCGCCCCGAAGCCTTCCTGCAAGCCCTGATGCTGCTGCAGGAGTCCATCGGCAAGGAACGCCGCCCCCTCTCCTGGGTGGTGGGGGATCAGGGGATCTACCGTCCCCAGATGCAATCCGAGAAGGAACGCAAGCGCGGCGAGCGGATCAACGTGACCAACCTGCGCACGCCGGATGAGATCTGATCATGAAACTGACTCGAGAAATCCCAAGCAATTACACCATGGCCCAGTGGCAAACCGCCGATCACGCCGATGCCCAGGTGGTCGGCGAGCTGTTCGCCCACTTCGGTGCCGAGCGCTTCACCGTGCAGAGCACCCGTACCGGCGTGCCGGTCATCTGGCTCTCCCGGGATCTGCTGCTGGACGTGATGGGCTTCTTGCAAAAGCTGCCCTCCCCCTTCGTGATGCTGTTCGATCTCAGTGCCACCGACGAACGGATGCGCAGCCATCGCCACGGCCTGCCGGAGAGCGACTTTACCGTCTTCTATCACCTCATCTCCATCGACCGTAACGCCGACGTGATGCTGAAGGTGGCGCTCAAGGAGAGCGATCTCCATCTGCCCACCGTCAGCCGCCACTTCCCCAACGCCAACTGGTACGAGCGGGAAGTGTGGGATCTGATGGGAATCACCTTCGATGGCCACCCCCATCTGACCCGCATCATGATGCCCAAGAGCTGGCAAGGGCACCCCTTGCGCAAGGACTACCCGGCGCGCGCCACCGAGTTTGATCCCTTCATGCTCGATGCGGTCAAGCAGGATCAGGAGCAGGACAACCTGCTGTTCAAGCCGGAAGAGTGGGGCATGGCCCGCGGCAACGAGAACGAGGACTACATGTTCCTGAACCTCGGGCCGAACCACCCCTCCGCCCACGGCGCCTTCCGCCTGGTGCTGCAACTCGACGGGGAAGAGATCCGCGACTGCGTGCCCGACATCGGCTATCACCACCGCGGCGCCGAGAAGATGGGCGAGCGCCAGTCCTGGCACAGCTACATCCCCTACACCGACCGGGTCGAATACCTGGGCGGCGTGATGAACAACCTGCCCTATGTGCTGGCGGTCGAGAAGCTGGCCGGCATCAAGGTGCCGGCGCGGGTCGACATGATCCGGGTGATGATGGCGGAGCTGTTCCGCATCCAGAGCCATCTGCTGTTCCTTGGCACCTACATTCAGGACGTGGGGGCCATGACCCCGGTCTTCTTCACCTTCACGGACCGCCAGAAGATCTACACCATCATCGAGGCCATCACCGGAGCCCGCATGCACCCGGCCTGGTTCCGCATCGGCGGCGTGGCCCACGATCTGCCTGCCGGCTGGACCCGCCTCATCCAGGACAACCTGTTGAGCTGGCTGCCCAAGCGGTTGATGGAGTATGAAAAGGCGGCCATGCGCAACAGCATACTGCGGGGCCGCACCATCGGCGTCGCCGCCTACAACACGGCCCAGGCCCTGGCCTGGGGCACCACGGGGGGCGGTCTGCGGGCCACGGGGCTCAACTTTGACGTGCGCAAATGGCGCCCCTATTCCGGTTACGATCAGTTCGAGTTCGAGGTGCCGGTGGGCAGCAACGGGGACGCCTACGACCGCGCCACCGTGCGCATCGAGGAGATCCGCCAGAGCCTGTCCATTATCGAGCAGTGCATGAAAAACATGCCTGAGGGCCCCTTCAAGGCGGATCACCCGCTCACCACGCCACCGCCCAAAGAGCGCACCCTGCAGGACATCGAAACCCTGATCACCCACTTCCTGCAAGTCTCCTGGGGGCCTGTCATGCCGGCCGCCGAGTCCTTCCAGATGATAGAGGCGACCAAGGGGGTCAACAGCTATTACCTGACCAGCGATGGCTCCACCATGAGCTACCGGACCCGGATCCGCACCCCGAGCTTCGCCCACCTGCAGCAGATCCCCTCGGTGATCCGCGGCCAGATGGTGTCGGATCTTATCGTCTACCTGGGCAGTATCGATTTCGTTATGTCAGATGTGGATCGTTGAGTCCTCTCGCCCCGGCAGCCGGGGCGAAGGGCAAGACGCGCAGTAAAGGGACAAGCCACAAAAGGTCAAGTCATGAGCCAATGTCAGTGTCACAATAACCAGACCCCACAAGGGCAAGGGGCATGCAGCAGCCAGCAGGGAGATTTCGTCCTGAGCCAGGCTGAGCGCGATGCCATCGAACACGAGAAACACCACTACGAAGATCCCCGTGCAGCCAGCATCGAAGCGCTCAAGATAGTGCAACAGGCCCGTGGCTGGGTGCCTGACGGCGCCATTCACGCCATCGGCGCCGAGCTCGGCATCCCCGCCAGCGACGTGGAAGGGGTCGCCACCTTCTACAGCCAGATCTTCCGCCAGCCGGTGGGTCGTCACATCATCCGCGTCTGCGACAGCATGGTCTGCTACATCAACGGCCACGAGCAGTTGCTTGCCGGTCTGAAAGAGGTCGTCAATCTGGCCCCCGGTCAGACCTCCCCGGATGGCCGCTTCACCCTGTTGCCCGTCTGCTGCCTCGGCAACTGCGACAAGGGGCCGGCCATCATGATCGATGACGATACCTATGGCGGACTCGATGCCGTCAGCCTGCTGAAAACCCTGGAGGCTTACCCATGAGCATTCAGCCAGGCAAGACGCTTGCCTCCCTCGGCACCGCCAACCGCATCCCCCGCACCGCCGAGACCCACCCTCTCACCTGGCGCCTGCGGGACGACGGCCAGCCGGTCTGGCTCGAGGAGTATCAGGCAAAACAGGGCTATGAGGCCGCCCGCAAGGCCCTTGGCCAGATGAGCCCGGATGACATCGTCAGCACCGTCAAGGATGCCGGCCTCAAGGGACGCGGCGGCGCCGGTTTCTCCACCGGCGTGAAGTGGGGCCTGATGCCCAAAGACGAGAGCATGAACATCCGTTACCTGCTCTGCAACGCCGACGAGATGGAACCCAATACCTACAAAGACCGCATGCTGATGGAGCAGCTGCCTCACCTGCTGATCGAGGGGATGATCATCAGTGCCCGGGCTCTCAAGGCCTATCGCGGCTACATCTTCCTGCGCGGCGAGTACGTGGATGCCGCCATCCACCTGCGCCGCGCCGTGGAAGAGGCCAAGGCCGCGGGGTTCCTTGGCAAGAACATCCTGGGCTCGGGCTTTGACTTCGAGCTGTTCGTCCACACCGGCGCAGGTCGCTACATCTGCGGCGAAGAGACGGCCCTCATCAACTCCCTGGAAGGACGGCGCGCCAACCCGCGGGCCAAACCCCCCTTCCCCGCCGTCTCCGGCGTCTGGGGCAAGCCCACCTGCGTCAACAACGTCGAAACCCTGTGCAACGTCCCCGCCATCATCGGCAACGGTGTGGCCTGGTATCAGGGGCTGGCACTGCCGGGTTCGGAAGATCACGGCACCAAGCTGATGGGCTTTTCCGGCAAGGTCAACAATCCCGGCCTGTGGGAGCTGCCCTTTGGCATCACCGCCCGCGAGCTGTTCGAGGAGTACGCAGGCGGCATGAAGCCCGGCTATCGCCTGAAAACCTGGCAACCGGGCGGCGCCGGCACCGGCTTCCTGCTGCCCGAGCACCTGGATGCCCAGATGTATGCAGGCGGCATCGGCAAGGTGGGCACCCGCATGGGTACGGGCCTTGCCATGGCGGTGGATGACAGCATCAACATGGTCTCCCTGCTGCGCAACATGGAGGAGTTCTTTGCCCGCGAATCCTGCGGCTGGTGCACCCCCTGCCGCGACGGCCTGCCCTGGAGCGTCAAGATCCTGCGGGCGCTGGAGCGGGGCGAGGGCCAACCCGAGGATCTCGCGACCCTGGAACAGCTCGTCAGTTTCCTGGGCCCGGGCAAGACCTTCTGTGCCCATGCCCCCGGCGCCGTCGAGCCCCTTGGCAGTGCGATGAAGTATTTCCGGTCCGAGTTCGAGGCCGGGGTCAAG
Source organism: Aeromonas sp. TW 6 (assembly GCF_013168745.1). Classification (NCBI taxonomy): domain Bacteria; kingdom Pseudomonadati; phylum Pseudomonadota; class Gammaproteobacteria; order Aeromonadales; family Aeromonadaceae; genus Aeromonas; species Aeromonas sp. TW 6. Next base: position 44,452 of record NZ_JABERS010000015.1, read on the forward strand.
GCCCCCCATGACAATCACAAGCTGTTCAAGGGTATCCAGCCCAACCTGCTGGGCGAGCGCTGGTAAGCGCCAGGACGCATCGGGCAATAGCCGATTTCATAAAACAGGTTTCAGGGAAGTTGTATGGCAACCATTCATGTAGACGGTAAAGAGTACGAGGTAGACGGGGCAGACAACCTGCTGCAAGCCTGTCTGTCGCTGGGTCTGGACGTCCCCTATTTTTGCTGGCACCCGGCGCTCGGTAGCGTCGGTGCCTGCCGCCAGTGCGCGGTCAAACAGTATCAGAATGCCGACGACAAGCGCGGCCGCCTGGTCATGTCCTGCATGACCCCTTCCACCGATGGCACCTATATCTCCATCGAGGATGAAGAGGCGAAGGAGTTTCGCAAGACGGTGGTGGAGTGGCAGATGACCAACCATCCCCACGACTGCCCGGTGTGTGAAGAGGGTGGCGCCTGCCACCTGCAGGACATGACGGTGATGACGGGCCACAACAGCCGCCGCTACCGTTTCACCAAGCGCACCCACCAGAATCAGGATCTGGGCCCCTTCATCAACCACGAGATGAACCGCTGCATCGCCTGCTACCGCTGCGTGCGCTATTACAAGGATTACGCCGGTGGCGAGGATCTCGGGGTCTATGGCGCCCATGACAACGTCTACTTCGGCCGGGTCGAGGATGGCACTCTGGAGAGCGAATTCTCCGGCAACCTGGTGGAGGTCTGTCCCACCGGCGTCTTCACCGACAAGACCCACTCCGAGCGTTACAACCGCAAGTGGGACATGCAGTTCGCCCCCAGCATCTGCCAGGGGTGCTCGGTCGGCTGCAACATCAGCCCGGGTGAGCGCTACGGCGAGCTGCGCCGCATCGAGAACCGTTTCCACGGTGCCCTGAACCACTATTTCCTCTGCGATCGCGGCCGCTTCGGCTACGGTCACGTCAATCTGACCGACCGCCCGCGCCAGCCCCTGCTGCAGGATGGCAGTGACAAGCTGGCCATCACGGTGGATGGTGCCCTGAACCGGGCTGCGGATGCGCTGCGCACCGCCAGCGGCGTCATCGGCATCGGCTCACCCCGCGCCTCCTTGGAGAGCAATTTCGCCCTGCGCGAACTGGTGGGGGCCGCCAACTTCTACTCCGGGGTCGAGCAGAGCGAATGGAAATGCCTACAGAAGATGCTGGACATTCTGGAGCACGGCGGCGTGCGCACTCCCAGCCTGCGCGACATGGAAGAGGCCGACGCCGTGCTGGTGCTCGGGGAAGATGTCACCCAGACCGCCGCCCGCATCGCCCTGGCCCTGCGCCAGGCAGTGAAAGGCAAGGGGCGCGAAATTGCCCGCAAGCTGAAGGTGGATCTCTGGCAGGTCGCTGCCGTACAGACCCTGGCCCAGAACCAGCGCTACCCCTTGCTCATCACCAGTCTGGATGCCACCCGCCTGGATGACGTGGCGAGCAGCACCCTGCACGCCCCCCACGCGGATCAGGCGCGCCTCGGGTTTGCCATCGCCCACCTGCTGGACGCCAGTGCACCGGCGCCAACGGATCTCTCCCCCGAACAGCAGGCCCTCGCCGCCCAATGGGCCGACCTGCTTGGCAACGCCAAAAAGCCCCTCATTATCGCAGGCAATGGAGCCCGCAACGAGGCGCTGATCGAAGCGGCCAGCAACATCGCCCGTGCCCTCAAGGGCCGTGGCCAGGCCGCGGAGCTTGCCCTCGTGGCTCAGGAAGCCAACAGCCTGGGGCTGGCCATGCTGGCCCGGCATGCCGCCCCGCTGGAGGCAGCCCTCGAGCGCATGGAAGGGGAAGAGAGACTTGCCCTGGTCGTTCTTGAGAACGACCTCTACCGCCGAGCCCCCCGCAGCCGGGTGGACACCGCCCTGGATCGCCTGCAACACCTGCTGGTCATCGACCATCAGGAGACGGCCACCGCGAAGAAGGCGGGTCTGGTGCTGCCTGCCGCCAGTTTTGCCGAAGGCGATGGCACCCTGGTCAACATGGAAGGCCGCGCCCAGCGCTTCTTCCAGGTCTATGCTCCCGCCTTCTACAACGCCGATATCCAGGTGCGCGAGAGCTGGCGCTGGCTGGATGCCCTGCAAGGGAGCCAGCAACCGCGTTCGGTTCGCTGGAACACCTTCGACGATGTGAGTCGCGATTGCGCCGCCAGCGCCCCGCTGCTCACCACCATGGGTGAAGCTGCACCCAACGCCGGCCTGCGCATTCGCGGCATGAAGCTCGCCCGGGAGCCGCACCGCTACAGTGGTCGCACCTCCATGCTGGCAAACCAGAACGTGAGCGAGCCCAGAGTCGCCCAGGATCCCGATTCGCCGTTCGCCTTCTCCATGGAAGGCTACGCTGGTTCCCGCCAGCCCCTCTCCCAGGTACCGTTTGCCTGGGCGCCGGGCTGGAACTCCCCCTCCGCCTGGAACAAGTTCCAGGACGAGGTGGGCGGCAACCTGCGTGCCGGGGATCCCGGTCGCCGCCTGCTGGAGCCGGGCGAAGGCAACCTGGGCTGGTTTGGCACCATCCCGGCCCCCTTCCAGCCCGCCGCATCCTTGCAGGTGGTGAGCTATGACCAGCTGTTCGGTGGCGAGGAGCTCTCCGCCAGAAGCCCGGTCATCCAGGCTCGCATGGGGGAACCCACCCTGGTACTGAACCCGGCGGATGCCGCCCGCCTGGCACTGTCCCCTGACGCACTGGTGGCCTTCTCCTGGGGTGGCAACCACTGGCGCCTGCGTCTGCGCCTGAGCGATGCGCTGGCTCCGGGCCTGGCAGGGCTGCCACTCGGGGTGAACGGTCTGCCGACCGCCCTGCACCACGCCCTGATCGATAACCTGCAGGAGGTCATCGCATGAGCGACTCTCTGATGGATCTGCTGATCGAGGTCGGCAAGGCCCTGGTCGTGCTCGTGGGGATCGTGGGGGCTGGCGCCTTCATGAGCTTCATCGAGCGCCGCCTGCTGGCACTGTGGCAGGACCGTTACGGCCCCAACCGGGTTGGTCCCTTCGGCCTGCTGCAACTGGCGGCCGACATGGTCAAGATGTTCTTCAAGGAGGACTGGATCCCGCCCTTTGCGGATCGCCGGATCTTCGTGCTGGCCCCCATCATCGCCTTCACCGCCTTCATCCTGGCGTTTGCGGTGGTGCCCATCACCCCCACCTGGGGCGTGGCGGATCTCAACGTGGGGCTGCTCTATATCCTGGCGATCGCCGGGCTGGCGGTCTATGCCGTGCTCTTCGCAGGCTGGTCGAGCAACAACAAGTACTCCCTGCTCGGCAGCCTGCGCGCCTCGGCCCAGACCCTCTCCTACGAGGTGTTCCTTGGCCTCTCGCTCATGGGCATCGTCATCCAGACCGGCAGCTTCAACCTGCGTGACATCGTCGAGGCCCAGGCCGGCATGTGGAACGTGATCCCCCAGATCCTGGGCTTCGTCACCTTCCTGTTTGCCGGGGTCGCCGTCACCCACCGCCACCCGTTTGACCAGCCGGAGGCCGAGCAGGAGCTCGCCGACGGCTATCACATCGAGTACGCGGGCATGAAGTGGGGTCTCTTCTTCGTGGGGGAGTACATCGGCATCGTGCTGATCTCCTCCCTCATCGTGACCCTCTTCTTCGGTGGCTGGCACGGCCCCTGGCTGCCGCCCTTCATCTGGTTCGCCCTGAAGACCGCCTGTTTCATGGTGTTCTTCATCCTGCTGCGGGCCTCCCTGCCCCGCCCGCGCTTCGACCAGGTGATGTCCTTTGGCTGGAAAGTGTGCCTGCCCCTGACCCTGCTCAACATGCTGGTCACCGCTGCCGTGGTGCTGATGAATGCGTGAGCAAAACGAGATGGACATGGCGATGATTCGGCGGTCTGCGGCAAGGAAGCGCCCAGACGCCAGTGCTGATAAATGTGCAGTGAGGCACCTATGAAAATTACGAGCATTATCAAGGGTGTTGGCACCCAGTTGCGCAGTCTTGGGATGGTCTTCTCCCATGCCTGGCGCCCCCGTGAAACCCTGAGCTACCCGGAGCAGCCGGTCTACGCCGCCCCCCGTTTTCGCGGTCGCATCGTACTGACCCGGGATCCCGATGGGGACGAGCGCTGCGTGGCGTGCAACCTGTGTGCTGTCGCCTGCCCGGTCGGTTGCATCTCCTTGCAGAAGTCGGAGCGGGAAGATGGCCGCTGGTACCCGGAGTTCTTTCGCATCAACTTCTCCCGCTGCATCTTCTGCGGCCTGTGCGAGGAGGCCTGCCCCACCACCGCCATCCAGCTGACGCCGGATTTCGAGATGGGGGAGTATCGTCGCCAGGATCTGGTGTACGAGAAGGAAGATCTGCTGATAAGCGGCCCCGGCAAATACCCGGACTACAACTTCTACCGCATGAGCGGGATGGCCATCGACGGCAAACCCAAAGGGGATGCCGAGAACGAAGCCAAGCCCATCGATGTCAAGAGCCTGCTGCCCTAGGAGTCAATCATGGAACTGGCATTCTATGCCGCGGCCCTGGTCGCCGTTTACAGCACGCTGCGGGTGATCAGCACCAGCAACCCCATGCATGCGCTGCTCAATCTCATCATCTCCCTCATCGCCGTGGCCATGATCTTCTTCTGCCTGGGCGCCGCCTTTGCGGGGGCCCTGCAGGTGATCGTCTACGCCGGCGCCATCATGGTGCTGTTCGTGTTCGTGGTGATGATGCTGAACCTGGGGAGCGCCCAGGATCAGGAGAAGAAGTGGCTCACCCCCATGACCTGGGGTGGCCCGGCCCTGCTCTCCCTCATTTTGCTGGGCTTTCTGGCCCACGGCATTCTCGGCGTGACCGGCGGTGAACTGGGTCTGACCGAGGTCAGCGCCAAGGAAGTCGGTATCGCCCTGTTCGGCCCCTATGTGCTGGCGGTGGAGCTCGCCTCCATCCTGCTGCTGGCGGGTCTGGTCACCGCCTATCACCTGGGCCGCGAGGACAAGAGCGGGGAAGTGCTCTCCGTGCCTCGCACCACACAGGAAGGAGGTCAGCAATGAGCGACATCCCCGTGGTGATGCATGGCTCGCTGCCGGCAGCCCGCCCCCTTTCCATCCAGCAAGCACAAGGAGCATGGCGATGAGTGGAATTCCCATGGAGCACGGCCTCCTGCTGGCGGCCATTTTGTTTGCCATCGGCCTGTGCGGCCTGCTGATACGCCGCAACCTGTTGTTTATCCTCATGAGTATCGAAATCATGATGAACGCGTCCGCCCTGGCATTCGTGGTGGCGGGTAGCCGCTGGGCCCAGGCCGACGGCCAGATCATGTACATACTGGTGATTTCTCTGGCGGCAGCGGAGGCCAGTATCGGCCTCGCCCTGTTACTGCTGCTCTATCGTCGTTACCACACCCTGAACGTGGACACTGTGAGCGAGATGCGCGGATGAGCCTCCTATATCTGACTTTCCTGTTCCCGCTGCTGGGATGGCTGCTGCTGGCCTTCTCCCTCGGCCGCCTCGGCGAGCGCACCTCGGCGCTCATCGGTGTCGGCAGCATCGGTCTCTCGGCCCTCACTACCCTGTGGGTCGGCATCGATTTTCTCAATACCATGCCGGAAGGCGGCGTCTATACCCAGACCCTGTGGCAGTGGATGACGGTGGGCGAGTTCCAGCCCGCCTTCCGTCTCTCCCTGGATGGGCTGTCGCTGACCATGCTGGGGGTCGTGACCGGGGTGGGCTTCTTCATCCACCTGTTCGCCTCCTGGTACATGCGCGGGGAAGAGGGGTATTCGCGCTTCTTCACCTACACCAACCTCTTCATCGCCAGCATGCTGTTCCTGGTGCTGGCCGATGACCTGCTGTTCGTCTATCTGGGTTGGGAAGGGGTGGGGCTGTGCAGCTACCTGCTGATCGGCTTCTACTACAAGGATCGCAACAACGGCGCCGCCGCCCTCAAGGCGTTCGTGGTGACCCGGGTCGGCGACGTCTTCCTCGCCATCGGGCTCTTCGTGCTCTATCGCGAGCTCGGCACCCTCAACATTCACGAGCTGCTGGTGCGCGCCCCCGCGATGTTCGCAGAAGGCTCCCCTGCCCTGTCGTTCGCCTGCCTGATGCTGCTCGGCGGCGCGGTCGGCAAATCCGCCCAGCTGCCGCTGCAGACCTGGCTGGCAGACGCCATGGCGGGCCCGACCCCGGTCTCGGCGCTGATCCACGCGGCCACCATGGTGACTGCTGGTGTCTATCTCATCGCCCGCACCCACGGCCTCTTCCTGCTGGCACCGGAGATCCTCCATCTGGTGGCGCTGGTTGGTGCCATTACCCTGGTACTGGCGGGCTTCGCCGCCCTGGTACAGACCGACATCAAGCGGATCCTGGCCTACTCCACCATGAGCCAGATTGGCTACATGTTCCTGGCCCTCGGCGTTGGTGCCTGGGAAGGGGCCATCTTCCACCTGATGACCCACGCCTTCTTCAAGGCGCTGCTGTTCCTCTCCGCCGGGGCCGTCATAATCGCGACCCACCACGAGCAGAACATCTTCAAGATGGGAGGCCTGCGCAAATCGCTGCCGCTGGTCTACGCCTGCTTCCTGGTGGGGGGCTCGGCCCTGGCCGCGCTGCCACTGGTGACCGCCGGTTTCTACAGTAAGGACGCCATCCTCTGGCAGGTGCAGGCCAGCGGCCAGAGCGCCCTGCTGTGGGCCGGTCTGGGTGGTGCCTTCCTCACCTCCCTCTACACCTTCCGCCTCATCTTCATCGCCTTCCACGGCAAGGAGCAGACCCAGACTCACGCCGGACAGGGCCTTGCCCACCATCTGCCACTGCTGGTGCTGCTGGTGCTCTCCACCGGAGTCGGCGCCCTCATCGTGCCGCCGCTGGCAGGAGTGCTGCCGGCCGGCCCGGGGGATCACATCGAAGAGGGACGCCATGGCCTCGAGATCCTCTCAGGCGTCATCGCCGTGGCAGGCATTGCGCTGGCCGCCTTCCTCTTCCTCGGCGAACGTCGCCTGGCGAAGGGGATCGCCGAGAGTGCACCGGGGCGGGCTCTGTCCACCCTCTGGTTCAATGCCTGGGGCTTTGACTGGCTTTATGACCTGATTTGGGTCAAGCCCTACCTGCTGGCGACTCGCCTGCTCGGCAAGGATCCGCTGGACAGGATGATGAACCTGCCCGCCGTACTGGCCCAGGGGGGGCATCAGCTGCTGGCCTGGACCGTCTCCGGCAAGTTGCGCTGGTACGCAGCCTCCATGGGGATGGGCGCCGCCCTGATCCTGGCCCTGCTGCTGCTCGGCTGATCCATGAGCCCAATATTGTGTGGCAGGCTCAGCGCCTGCCCGACTAGAACCTAGATGAGAGCTGATATCGTGACCTTACTCTGGATCTTGCTAATTCCCTTCATCGGCGGCTTGCTCTGCTGGCAGATGGAGCGGCTCGGCGGACAGTTTGTCCGCTGGGTGGCCCTCGCCTCCATGAGCGCCTGTCTGGTGCTCTCCAGCGCCATCTGGCTCGGTGGTGACTTCACCCTCGCCAGCCCCGGCCTCCCCGTCTGGGCAGCCGAGTGGCAACAACCCTGGATCCCCCGCTTCGGCATCTCCCTGCACCTTGCCGTGGACGGGCTGTCTCTCCTGATGGTGATCCTCACCAGCTTCATCGGCGTGCTGGCCATCCTCTGTTCCTGGAAGGAGATCGTCCAGCGCATCGGCTTCTTCCACCTCAACCTGCTGTGGATCCTGGGTGGCGTGCTCGGCGTCTTCATGGCGGTGGATCTGTTCCTCTTCTTCTTCTTCTGGGAGATGATGCTGGTGCCGATGTACTTCCTGATCGCGCTCTGGGGCCACTCGGTCACCGATGGCAAGTCGCGCATCAACGCCGCCACCAAGTTCTTCATCTACACCCAGGCGAGCGGCCTCATCATGCTGGTGGCCATCCTGGGCCTGGTACTGACCCACCACGCCGCCACCGGTGTCTTCACCTTCAACTATCAGGAACTGCTCAACACCCCCATGAGCAGCACGGTACAGTGGCTGCTGATGCTGGGCTTCTTCATCGCCTTCGCGGTCAAGATGCCCCTGGTGCCGCTCCATGGCTGGCTCCCTGATGCCCACAGCCAGGCGCCCACCGCAGGCTCCGTGGATCTCGCGGGCATCTTGCTCAAAACCGCGGCCTACGGCCTGCTGCGCTTCACTCTGCCGCTCTTCCCCGAGGCGTCCGCCGAGTTTGCCCCCTACGCCATGGTGCTCGGCCTCATCGGCATCGTCTATGGCGCCCTGCTGGCCTTTGCCCAGACCGACATCAAGCGGCTGGTTGCCTACACCAGCATCTCCCACATGGGCTTCGTGATGATCGCCATCTACTCGGGCAGCGAGCTCGCCCTGCAAGGGGCAGTGGTACAGATGATTGCCCACGGGCTCTCGGCCGCCGGCCTCTTCATTCTGTGCGGCCAGCTCTACGAGCGTCTGCACACCCGGGATCTGCGCCAGATGGGCGGTCTCTGGGGACGGTTGCGCTACCTGCCCGGCGTGATGCTGTTCTTCTCCGTCGCATCCCTCGGGATGCCGGGGACCGGCAACTTCGTCGGCGAGTTCCTGATCCTCATCGGCAGCTTCCAGGTGGCCCCCGTCATCACCGTCATCGCCACCTTCGGGCTGGTGCTGGCCTCGGTCTACTCCCTCATCATGCTGCAGCGGGCCTGCTTCGGGACGCCCCGGGAGGAGAGCATGCTCAAGGGGCTGGATACCCGGGAACTGACCATGATGCTGACCATCGCCGGCCTCTTGGTGCTGCTCGGTCTCTATCCCCAGCCGGTGCTCGACACCGCCAGCAGCAGCCTGCTGAGCGTGCTGCACTGGTACGCGCTGCCGGGCACGGGGGCGCTGCAATGATGCTTTCTCTTTCGCCTTCCTTGTCCATGTCGGGAGCACTGTCATGACGTTTACTGTTTCTCAACTGCTGGCCCTGCTGCCCCTGTTGCTGACCACGGGGGCCATGGTGGCCCTGATGCTGGCCATCGCCTGGAAGCGCTGTGACGACACCGCCTTCGTGGTCACCATCATCGGCCTCAACCTCGCGCTCTTCTCCCTGCCCATCGTGATGGCCCAAGGGGATCAGGGGGTCACTCCCCTGCTGCAAGTGGACGCTTACGCGGTCTTCTACATGGGGCTGGTGCTCATCGGGGCCCTGGCCACCTGCACCTTCGGTCGCACCTGGCTCAAGGGCTATCCGGACAACCGGGAAGAGTTCTACCTGCTGCTGCTCATCGCCACCGCCGGTGGTCTGGTGCTGGCGGCCTCCCGTCACCTCGCCTCGCTCTTCATCGGGATCGAGATGCTGACCCTGCCCATGTTCGGTCTGGTGGGGTATGCCTATCGCGAGCGGCGCTCGCTGGAAGCCAGCATCAAGTACATGGTGCTCTCCGCCAGTGCCACCGCCTTCCTGCTGTTCGGCATGGCACTGCTCTACGCCCAGGCCGGAAGCCTGAGCTTCAGCGATCTCGGTGTGACCCTGGCCCAGAGCCCGGCTCACCATCCGCTGCTGATGGGGGGCTTTGGCCTGATGCTGGTCGGCTTTGCGTTCAAGCTGTCCCTCGCCCCCTTCCACCTCTGGACCCCGGACGTCTATGAAGGGGCGCCGGCACCGGTGGCCACCTTCCTCGCCACCGTCAGCAAGATAGCCGTGTTCTGCGTGCTGCTGCGCTTCTACCTGGCAGTACCCGCCACCTCGGATCCCATGATCCACTGGCTGCTGGCGGCCATGGCGGTCGTCTCCATCGTGGTCGGCAACCTCCTGGCGCTGATCCAGACCAACATCAAGCGGATGATGGGTTACTCCTCCATCTCCCACTTCGGCTATCTGCTGGGGGTGGTGGTGGCAAGCCGCCTCGGCGAGATGCCGGTGGAAGCGGCGGGTGTCTACCTGCTGATGTACCTGTTCACCAGCCTGGGGGCCTTCGGCGTCATCAGCATGATGTCCAGCCCCTATCGCGGCAAGGATGCGGACTCCCTGCACAGCTATCGCGGTCTGTTCTGGAAGCGCCCCTATCTGACGGCGGTGATGACGGTGATGATGCTCTCCCTCGCGGGTATCCCCATGACACTGGGCTTCATCGGCAAGTTCTACCTCATCGGCGTCACCGTCGATGCCAAGCTGTGGTGGCTCAGTGGCGCCATCGTGCTCGGCAGTGCCCTGGGGCTCTACTACTACCTGCGGGTCATGGTCACCCTCTACCTGCGTGAACCCGGCATGCAACTGCGCGATGCCAGGGCCGACTGGGCCTTCTCCTCCGGGGGCCTGGTGGTGCTGCTCTCCGCCATTCTGGTGGTATTGCTCGGCATCTACCCCCAGCCCGTCATCAGTCTGGTACAGGGCTTCCAGCACGTGGTGCTGCGCTAGCCTCAAGTTCACAGTTCACACAGCGAAACCGGCCTCCGTGGCCGGTTTTTTATGTCCGCCAAGGCCCGGTCCGGCTTGCCCGTCTGGCAGGCGATACCAGATCGGTCCTCTCAATCCATGCCATATCCTTCAGCAAGCAGCTCGCCGAGCAGCGAGCTGAAGATGGCCTTGCCCCCATCGTGCTCGCCTCCTCCTGCCCTCCCCATTCTCAGACCCATGCCCATAAAAAAACCGGCCACTGGGGCCGGTTTTTGGTTTCTTGCTGGCGCTTAACCCAGGCGAACCCGAGCATTGCGGAACATGCGCATCCAGGCGCCATCCTCTCCCCAGTTGTCCGGGTGCCAGGAGTTGGCCACGGTGCGGAACACCCGCTCCGGGTGCGGCATCATGATGGTGGCGCGACCGTCCGCACTGGTCACCGCGGTGATACCGTCAGGGGAGCCGTTGGGGTTGGCCGGGTATTGCACGGTGACGTTGCCGCGGTTGTCCACGAAACGCAGCCCCACCAGACCGCTCTGTTGCAGCGCAGCCAGGTGAGCAGCATCGCGCACTTCCACGCGCCCTTCCCCGTGGGAGACGGCAATCGGCATCACGGAGCCCGCCATCCCGGCGAAGAAGGCGGACGGGGAGTCCTGCACTTCCACCAGGCTGAAGCGCGCCTCGAAGCGCTCGGAGCGGTTGCGCACGAAGCGCGGCCAGAGATCGGCCCCCGGGATGAGGTCGCGCAGGTTGGACATCATCTGGCAGCCGTTGCACACCCCCAGGGAGAGGGTATCGCCGCGCTCGAAGAAGCGCTGGAACTGCTCACGGGCGTTGTCGTTGAACAGGATGGACTTGGCCCAGCCTTCCCCAGCACCCAGCACGTCGCCGTAGGAGAAGCCGCCACATGCCACCAGGGTCTGGAAATCTTCCAGCTTGATGCGCCCCTCGAGGATGTCGCTCATGTGCACGTCGACAGCGGTGAAGCCGGCGCGGTCAAAGGCGGCCGCCATCTCCACGTGGGAGTTGACCCCCTGCTCGCGCAGCACCGCCAGACGGGGAGAAACCCCGCGAGCGATATAGGGCGCGGCCACGTCGTCGGACGGGTTGTAGGTGAGCCTGGCCTGCAGACCCGGATCGGTGGCGTCCTGGCGGGCGGCATGCTCCTGATCGGCGCACTCCGGGTTGTCGCGCAGGCGCTGCATCTGCCAGCTGGTCTCGCCCCAGATGGTGCGAAGGGCAGTGCGGCTGGCGCGATACACTTCGCTGCCGGCACGCTGGAACAGGATGAGGTCGTCTTCGCGCACCGTGCCCAGCACATGGGAGCAGGCTGCCAGACCGTGACCGGCCAGCAGGGTCAGCACCGCTTCCTTGTCTTCGCGACGAACCTGGATGACGGCCCCCAGCTCCTCGTTGAACAGGGCCGGCAGCAGGTCGCCACCCACGCGATCGAGCTGGATGTCGAGGCCGCAGTGACCGGCAAACGCCATCTCGGTCAGGGTGACGAAGAGGCCGCCGTCAGAGCGGTCGTGGTAGGCAATCAGCTTGCGATCCGCCACCAGCGCCTGGATGGCGTTGAAGAAGCCCTTGAGCTGGACCGGGTTGTCCAGATCCGGAGCGCTTTGCCCAAGCTGGCGGTAAACCTGGGCCAGGGCCGAGGCGCCGAGGCGCTGCTTGCCGTTGCCAAGGTCGATGAGGATAAGGTCGGTCTCACCGAGATCGGTGCGCAGTTGCGGGGTCACGGTATTGCGCACGTCCTCGACCCGGGCAAACGCCGAGATGAGCAGGGAGAGCGGCGAGGTGACGCTGCGCTCTTCCCCGTCCTGTTGCCAGCGGGTCTTCATGGACATGGAGTCCTTGCCCACCGGGATGGTGATGCCAAGGGCCGGGCAGAGCTCTTCGCCCACCGCTTTCACGGCTTCGTAGAGACCCGCATCTTCCCCCGGGTGGCCGGCTGCGGACATCCAGTTGGCGGAGAGCTTGACCCGCTTGAGGGAGCCGATATTGGCTGGTGCCAGGTTGGTCAAGGCCTCGGCCACCGCCATGCGGGCGGAGGCGGCATGAGAGAGCAGCGCCACCGGGGTGCGCTCGCCCATGGACATGGCTTCACCGTGGTAGCTGTCGTAGGTCGCGGCGGTGACGGCGCAGTCAGCCACCGGGATCTGCCAGGGGCCGACCATCTGGTCGCGGTTGACGAGGCCCGTTACGGTGCGATCGCCGATGGTGATGAGGAAGGACTTCTCCGCCACGGTCGGCAGGCGCAGCACGCGCTCGGCGGCGTCGCTGAGGGTGATGCCGTCCAGTTGCAGCGCCTTGCCCTGGGCGGGCAGGCTCTGCACGTCGCGGTGCATCTTGGGCGCCTTGCCAAGCAGCACGTCCAGCGGCAGATCGATGGGCTGGTTGTCAAAGTGATCATCAGAGAGAGTGAGATGCTTCTCTTCGGTGGCGGTGCCGATGACGGCATAGGGCGCGCGTTCGCGCTCGCACAAAGCCTTGAACAGAGGCAGCTTGTCCTGGGCCACGGCCAGCACATAGCGCTCCTGGGATTCGTTGCACCAGACTTCCAGCGGGCTCATGCCCGGCTCGTCGTTCGGAATGGCACGCAAGTCGAAGCGACCACCGCGCTCCCCGTCGCTCACCAGCTCCGGCATGGCGTTGGAGAGACCACCGGCGCCCACGTCGTGGATGAAGACAATCGGGTTGTCGTCCCCCAGTTGCCAGCAGCGGTCGATCACTTCCTGGCAGCGACGCTCCATCTCGGGGTTGTCACGCTGCACGGAGGCGAAGTCGAGATCTTCGGCAGACTGACCGGAAGCCATGGAGGAGGCTGCGCCGCCACCCAGGCCGATGTTCATGGCCGGACCACCCAGCACGATGAGGGCCGCCCCCACCGGGATCTCCCCTTTCTGGACGTGCTCGCTGCGGATGTTGCCGATGCCACCCGCCAGCATGATGGGCTTGTGGTAGCCGCGCACCTCGACGCCGTTGTGGCTCGGCACCTGCTCTTCGAAGGTACGGAAGTAACCCAGGATGGCAGGGCGACCGAATTCGTTGTTGAAGGCGGCGCCGCCAAGGGGCCCTTCCTGCATGATGTCAAAGGCACTGACGATGCGGCTCGGCTTGCCGAAGTCCTGCTCCCAGGGCTGCTCGAAACCGGGGATGCGCAGGTTGGAGACGGAGAAGCCCACCAAGCCCGCCTTGGGCTTGGCGCCACGGCCTGTCGCACCCTCGTCGCGGATTTCGCCGCCGGAGCCGGTGGCGGCACCCGGGAAGGGAGAGATGGCGGTCGGGTGGTTGTGGGTCTCCACCTTCATCAGGATGTCGACGCGCTCCTGGTGATACTGGTACTCACCGTTGGCGGGGCTCGGGAAGAAGCGGCCACCCTGGCTGCCTTCCATCACCGCGGCGTTGTCTTTGTAGGCAGACAGGACATGATCCGGCGTCTGCTCGAAGGTGTTCTTGATCATCTTGAACAGCGACTTGGGCTGCTGTTCACCGTCGATGGTCCAGTCGGCGTTGAAGATCTTGTGGCGGCAGTGCTCCGAGTTCGCCTGGGCAAACATGTAGAGCTCGATGTCGTTGGGATTGCGACCCAGCCGGGTGAAGTTGGTCACCAGGTAATCTATTTCGTCATCGGCCAGGGCCAGACCCAGGGTCACGTTGGCCTCTTCCAGGGCGGCGCGACCACCACCCAGCACATCTACCTGGGTAAAGGGGCGCGGCTCATGGTGAGCAAACAGGGCGGCAGCCTCGTTCATCTCGGCAAAGACTACTTCCATCATGCGATCGTGCAGCAGGGCCGCGATCTCGCTACGCTGGGCCACGCTCAGCTCACCCTTGGCCTGCACGTAATAGGCAATGCCGCGCTCCAGCCGCTTGACCTGTTTCAGGCCGCAGTTGTGGGCGATGTCGGTTGCTTTGGAAGACCAGGGGGAGATAGTGCCGGGGCGGGGGGTAACGAGGAACAGCTGACCGCTGGGGGTGTGTTCCGGGATGGTCGGGCCGTAGCGCAGAAGCTGGCCCAAGGTCGCTCGCTCGGGGGGCGACAGCGGGCTCGTCAGCTCGGCAAAATGCACGTATTCCGCATAGACGCTTGCTATCTCTACTCCTCTCTGTGCGCAGCTCTGCAGCAGCTTGTGGACACGAAACTCAGACAGTGCTGGGGCACCACGCAAGATTTCCATATACCTTTCTCACCAAGTTTTAGAGTGTGGGGGGATTTGAGACGCGCGTATTATAGGGATCAGGCCCATCCTGAACAAACGTTTTTCTCATCTCGCGCGGTGTGACTCCCTTCATACTCTCTGGTATAAAGGTGCCTCTTTTTTGACAAATGCCGTTTTTTTCAACAAGGGTACTCACCTACTTGCGCTGCATTTTTCGACTGTTCATCGGGATGATGTTGACGCTGGCCCTGGCCGGTTGCGACTTCTACCACCCCTCCAGCCAACTGGAGCAGATCCGCCAGCGAGGCGAGATCCGGGTTGGCACCCTCTATGGCCCCACTTCCTATTACCAGCGTGACGACACCGCACTGGGGTTCGACTACGAGCTGGCGCAGCTTTACGCCGACTGGCTGGGGGTCAAGCTGACCATAGTACCGGCCTACAGCACCGCCGAGCTGGTCGAGCAACTGCAAAAGGGCAAGCTGGATCTCGCCGCCGCCGCCATCGTCGTGACCCCGGAGCGGCGCAAGCTGTTCCGCTTCGGCCCCGGCTTCTACCAGGTCTCCCCCAAGCTGGTCTATCGCAACGGTTCCTCCAGGCCCAAGAACCTCGGTGACATCAAGGGCAGCATAGTGGTGCCGGCGGGCTCCACCGGCGAGGACCTGATGAAGGAGCTGGCCAAGCAGTACCCCAACCTGAAGTGGAGCACCAA
The DNA here is from genome assembly GCF_013168745.1 of Aeromonas sp. TW 6. Lineage (NCBI taxonomy): Bacteria > Pseudomonadati > Pseudomonadota > Gammaproteobacteria > Aeromonadales > Aeromonadaceae > Aeromonas > Aeromonas sp. TW 6. The sequence continues at coordinate 59,632 of NZ_JABERS010000015.1, forward strand.
TCGGGATGCGGACGTGGAAGAGCTGCTCAAGCAGGTGGCCGACGGCAAGGTGGACTACACGGTGGTGCAGGACACCATACTGGCCCGTACCCAGCGCTACTACCCCGAACTCACCGAGGGCTTGACCCTCGCCAGCAAGCAGACCGTGGCCTGGGCCATGACCAAGCTGCCCGACGACAGCCTCTACGCCAGCATCATCGACTTCTTCGGTCAGCGCTTCATGGATGGCGCCATCGCCAAGCTCGACGAGAAGTACTTCGGCCACGTGCAGAACTTCGACTTCGTCGACACCCGTACCTTCCTGCAACGGGCCAAGAGCCTGCTGCCCAAGTACCAGGCTCTGTTCCAGACCCACGCCAAGGATATCGACTGGCGGCTGCTGGCCGCCATCAGCTATCAGGAATCCCACTGGGATCCCCAGGCACGCTCCTACACCGGGGTGCGTGGCATGATGATGCTCACCGGTCCGACCGCCAAGGCGATGGGGGTAAACGATCGCACCCACCCGGAAGAGAGCATCAAGGGGGGCGCCCGCTACCTGCAGGAGATGATGGCGAAGGTGCCCGACTCGGTCCCGGCGGACGAGAAAGTGTGGTTTGCCCTCACCGCCTACAACATCGGCTACGGCCACATGATGGATGCCCGCCGCCTGACCAAGGAGCTGGGCAAGAACCCGGACGCCTGGAGCGACGTGAAAGAGGTGCTGCCCCTGTTGCAGCAGTCACGCTGGCATCGCAAGGTGCGCTATGGCTATGCCCGTGGCGGCGAGGCGCGCAACTATGTCAACAACGTGCGCCAGTACTACCAGAGCCTGCTCTGGCTCGACAACGAACAGCAGAAGGCCCATCGTCGCGAGGAGCTGGACGAGGACGACAGCAGCGAGCCGGACGTGCCGGCACAGCGTCCGGCCATCATCGCCGAAGTGGTCAAACAGATCATCACCCCCTAGCCTCGCCGGGGGTGTGTTTTCCTGCCCTGTTCTCTGTTACCATCCTTGGGTATACGAGGGGCGCTGGAGCGAACTTATTGTAATGTATTCATTGCGTTGCAGTTCCTGCCAAGGGCCCTTTCGGCCCCACGCAAGACCAGGGAGGAGAACAGGATGCGAGCACGCAGAAGAGCCATATTGGCCCGAAAAACCAAATGTGCCTGGAGCCCGAGACGCAAGCTCAAGCTGGCCGACATGAAACGCAAGATCTGGCACAGAAACCGCTCCTTCACGCTGCTGATAGCGGAGCACACAGTATAAACCCGGCATCAGCCGGGTTTTTTTATGCCTTGTCAGGCTGCGCTTCAAACAGAACGGTGCGCTTGGAGACCAGGGTGTTGCAGTGGTTGCAAAAATAATCCACCGCGCCGCAAGCCCGAAGCCGCTCCAGCTCCTGCCCGCAGGCAGGACACAGGGCCCGGATGCGATAACGGGCCTGACACTGGCCACACGTCGTCTCGCGGCTGCGGCTGTCCAGTTCGCCCTGACAGGCAGGGCAGGTCAGCGTGTTCATTCTCTTCTCGACTCCTCTTTACGTCACTGTGCACCGGCGTCACTCGCAGCCCCTCTCCCGGTTTGTCTGCCCTGAAGAGGGCCACCAAGAAAAACGGCTGCCGGTAAGGGCAGCCGCAGGGCTTTATTTCTTCGCTTTGGCCTTGAGCAGGCGCTTGCGCTGGCGTTCCTGGCTCAGGGTCAGGGTGTTCTTCTTGCCCTCGAACGGGTTGACCGACTCCTGGAACTCCACACGGATCGGCGTCCCCATGATCTTCAACGACTTGCGGAAGTAGTTGATGAGGTAGCGCTTGTAGGAGTCAGGCAGGTCGTTCAACTGGTTGCCGTGGATCACGATGCGCGGCGGGTTGTAGCCACCGGCGTGGGCATACTTCAGCTTGACCCGGCGACCGTTCACCATGGGCGGCTGGTGATCTTCCTGGGCCATCTGCATGATGCGGGTCAGCATGGCGGTGCTGGTGCGGCGAGTCGCGGACTCGTAAGCCTCGTTGATGGATTCGAACAGGTGACCGACGCCACTACCGTGCAAGGCGGAGATGAAGTGCACCCGGGCGAAGTCGATGAAGCCCAGACGTCTGTCCAGCTCGTTCTTGACGTCCTCTTTCACCTTCTGATCCAGGCCGTCCCACTTGTTGACCACCAGTACCACGGAGCGGCCGCTGTTGAGCACGAAGCCGAGGATGCTCAAGTCCTGATCCGTGATGGTCTCCCGGGCGTCAATGACCAGCAGGCAGACGTTGGCATCTTCAATCGCCTTGAGCGTCTTGATGACGGAGAACTTCTCCACCGTCTCGTGCACCTTGCCACGGCGACGCACGCCGGCGGTGTCGATGACCACGTATTTCTGATCGTCGCGCTCCATGGGGATGTAGACGGAGTCGCGGGTGGTCCCCGGCATGTCGTAGACGATGACCCGATCTTCACCCAGCATGCGGTTGGTCAGGGTCGACTTGCCGACGTTGGGACGACCGACGATAGCAAATTTGATGGGCAGGTCGGCGAACGGCGTCTCCTTGGTATCTTCCCGGGTGTCGAGCTCACCGGCAGCCACCATGCGCAGCAGGGCCTCTTCGTCGAACTCCTCCAGCTCCTCTTCCTCTTGTGCCTCGGTGGCAGAGCCGACCAGGGTCTCGAGGTGGGGGGCCAGGGCCAGCTCCAGCAGGCTCAGTACGCCACGGCCGTGGGCGGCCGCCATCTGGTAGACCTCGCCCAGGGCCAGACCGTAGAACTCGGACACCGCGGAGTCACCGTCGATGCCGTCGGTCTTGTTGGCCACCAGAAACACCTTCTTGTGGGTCTTGCGCAGGTGCTCGGCGATGGCCTGATCCGCCGCGGTGAGACCGGCACGGGCATCCACCATGAAGAGCACCACATCGGCCTCTTCGATGGCCAGCAGGGACTGCTCGGCCATCTTCAGCTCGATCCCCTCCTCGGTGCCATCGATACCGCCGGTATCGACCACGATAAATTCCAGCTCGCCCAGCTTCGCCTGGCCATATTTGCGGTCCCGGGTCAAGCCGGGGAAGTCGGCAACCAGGGCATCCCGGGTACGGGTCAGGCGGTTAAACAGGGTGGATTTCCCCACGTTGGGGCGGCCCACCAGGGCAACTACAGGAGTCATAAAAGCCTCATTCTCAAGACGACAAAGGCTCCGGGTCCGAAGACCAGGAGCCGGATATTCACATTATCGGACGATCAAGGACGCTTGAGGGCGTACAACTTGCCGTCACGGCTCTGCACATACAGGGTGTCACCCTCCACCAGCGGAGCGGCATAGAGACCACTGCTGTCGAGCTGCTGCATGGCCTTGATGGTCCCGTCGGTACGGTCCAGCCAATACAGGTAACCTTCCACATCGCCGACCACCACATAGTCACCCAGGATGACGGGGGCGGTCACGGTGCGGTTTTCCAGCTGGGTGTTGGACCACAGCTCGAGACCGTTGCGACGATCGACCGCAAACAGATGGCTGCGGCTGTCGGTCAGCACGATGGCATTGCCGGTCACCGCCATGTCGCGATAACCGGAATACTTGCGCTTCCACACTTCGTCGCCGCTCATCAGCTTGCGCGCCATCAACTGGCCGTTGTAGGCGATGGCGTAGAGCTCATCACCGGCAATCAGCGGGCTGGCATCGACGTCCACCATCCGATCCAGTTCGGTGGCGCCGCGCGGGTCAGCCACCTTGGATTGACGCACAGGCTGGCCGTTGCTCAGCAGGGCGATGCCCACCTTGCCATCGGCGCGGCCATAGATGACGGCACCGTTGGTGATGATGGGGGCGCCGGCACTGCGCAGGGTCAGGGGCGGCTGCTCTTCGGACAGGGTCCACTGCAGCTTGCCTTCGTCGGTATCGAGCGCCACCAGGCGACCGGAGGTGGTCAGCACCACCACGCGGCCATCCTCGACGGCGGGGCTCGCCACCACTTCCCCAGGAACCGTGGTCTGCCACAGCACTTCGCCGTTGGCCTCGTTCAGGGCGTAGACCACCCCGTTTTCGGACCCGAGGAACAGCTTGCCGTAGCGAGAGACCAGACCACCGGAGAGACGGGCACTGCGCTTGTCGGCGTTGATGGGCAGATCTGCCAGATCCACGCTCCACAGCTCCTTGCCGCTCTCGCGCTCGAAGGCGGTCACATCGCCATCGCGGGCCGCTGCATAGATGCGGTCCTCTTCCACCACCGGCTTGAGCTGGGAGTAGAAGTCGCCGATGCCATCCCCGACCGAGGAGGACCATGCGGTATCGGCAGTGAACGCGGACTCGACCTTGGGCAGGGGTGCCATGGGGTTGAGATCTTCTTCCGAACTGAACAGGGAGCAGCCCTGCAAGGCGAAGGAGACAGCCACCCCCAGCGCCATTCGCTTGTACAGATTACGCATCCGGAGCCTCGCCCGCAGTGACGGCTGGCAGCGCCAGATCATCCATCTTCAGCTTGAGTTCGGCGCTGCTCTGCAGGCCGCCGGCATCCGCCGCCGCCTGATAGGCATCGCGCGCTTCTTCGGCCTTGCCCTGCTTTTGCAGGATGTCGCCGCGCACTTCCGCCACCTGGGCCTTGAAGGCGTCGTTGTTGATCTTGCCAAGCTGGGCCAGGGCCTCGTCAGCCTTGCCCTGATCGCTCAGGACCCGTGCCAGACGCAGGGCGGCGATGGGCTTGATGCTGTCATCGCCACTGGCGGCCACCTGGGTCAGCTGCTCGGCAGCCAGATCCAGCTTGCCCGCCTTGACGGCAGCCGCGGCCAGTTGCAGGGCGGCCAGCTCGGCATAGGCGTCACCCTTGTGAGCGGTAATGAAGCTCTTTGCCTGCTCCAGGGCGGCGTCGTCCCCCTTGGCGAGCTGGGCGGTCATCTCGTTGTAAGCCTGGGAGGCGGCTTCCTGGTTGTTCTGCTGCATCTCGTTGTAGTAGCGCCAGCCAAAGAGGCCGACCAGACCGATCACGGTCCCGGCGATCACCGAGGTGCCGTTCTCTTTCCACCAGTTCTTGATGACCTCAACCTGTTGTTCTTCAGTGGTATACACTTCCACAGCTTACTCTCCTTTCGCTGCCAGCAGGGCGATGGCGGCATCGACCGAGACGGTCTGTTGCTCGGCCTGGCCACGCAGATATTTGATGGTGATCTCCCCGCTTTGCACCTCGGTCTCCCCAAGGATCAGGGCAATGGCCGCGCCGCTCTTGTCGGCACGCTTGAGTTGTTTCTTGAAGTTGCCGCCGCCGCAGTGGCTCATGAGGCGCAAGTCCGGCAGGGCATCGCGCAGGCGCTCGGCCAGGGCAAAGCCAGCCTGCTCGGTCCCCTCACCCACCATGCAGAGATAGACATCCACCGCGGGGCGGATGTCAGCATTGAGTTCGAGGGTTTCAAGCATCAGCACCAGACGCTCCATCCCCATGGCAAAGCCCACCGCCGGGGTCGGCTGGCCACCGAGCTGCTCCACCAGGCCGTCGTAGCGACCACCGGCACAGACGGTGCCCTGGGCCCCCAGGCTGTTGGTCACCCACTCGAACACGGTCAGGTTGTAGTAGTCGAGGCCACGCACCAGACGCTCGTTCACCTCGAACTGGATGCCGGCCGCCGTGAGCAGGCGCTTGAGCCCTTCGAAGTGAGCCAGGCTCTCTTCGCCCAGGTGATCGAACAGACGGGGGGCACCTGCCAGGATGGCCTGTACTTTCTCGTCTTTGGAGTCGAGCACCCGCAGGGGGTTGCTGTACATGCGGCGCTGGCTCTCTTCGTCCAGCTCGCTCTTGTACTGTTCCAGATAGGCGACCAGGGCATCGCGATAGGCGGCACGTTCGCTGCTCTGGCCGAGGGTGTTGAGCTGCAAGGTGACGTGATCGCTGATGCCGAACAGACGCCACAGGCGGTGAGTCAGCATGATGAGCTCGGCATCGATGTCCGGCCCGTTGATGCCGAACAGCTCGACCCCGAATTGGTGGAACTGGCGATAGCGACCTTTCTGGGGACGCTCGTGACGGAACATGGGGCCCATGTACCACATCCGGCGTTCCTGGTTGTAAAGCAGACCGTGCTCGATGCCGGCACGCACACAACTGGCGGTCCCTTCCGGACGCAGGCTCAGGCTGTCGCCGTTGCGGTCTTCAAAGGTGTACATCTCTTTTTCGACCACGTCGGTCACTTCACCGATGGCACGCTTGAACAGATGGGTCTGCTCGACGATGGGCATGCGCACTTCGCTGTAGCCATAACTGGCCACGACCTGGCGCAGGATCTGTTCTACTTTCTGCCATACCGGGCTCTGCTCCGGCAGGCAATCATTCATACCGCGAATAGCTTGGATCTGTTTTGCCACGTTGATACTCGAGAAAAAGAGGTAAAATTTGGCCGCATTATAGGGATTTTCGACCCCGAGGTAAAATCGGGTGCCCGGATGCGGGATGTAAAATCAACAACCTAAAGCCGGGGCCACCCCAGGTGGCCCCGTCATGGTTCAACCTTTGTCCACCTGGATCTGGTTGGCCGGATCCAGCATGGCAGCCCGGGCACGGATGCGACGCTCCAGAGTCGGGATCAAATCCTTGTTGTCGAGCCGGTCGACCCGCTGGCCCCCCTCGTAGAAGGCACTCTTGTTGGCGGCGCCCGCAAGGCCGAGATCGGAGACCAGCGCCTCCCCCGGACCGTTCACCACACAGCCGATGATGGAGACATCCATCGGGGTGATGATGTCTTCGAGCCGCTCTTCCAGGGCGTTGACTGTGCCGATGACGTCGAACTCCTGACGGGAGCAGGAGGGACAGGCGATGAAGTTGATGCCGCGGGAACGGATGCGCAGGGATTTGAGGATGTCGAAGCCCACCTTCACCTCTTCCACCGGATCGGCGGCCAGGGAGATGCGCAGGGTGTCGCCAATCCCTTCGCTCAGCAACATGCCAAGGCCGATGGCGGACTTGACCGCGCCGGCGCGAAAACCGCCCGCTTCCGTGATGCCCAGATGCAGGGGTTGATCGATCTGCTTGGCCAGCAGGCGATAGGCTCCGACCGCCAGGAAGACATCGGACGCCTTGACACTCACCTTGAAGTTCTGGAAGTCGAGGCGATCCAGGTAATCCACGTGGCGCATGGCGGACTCCAGCAGCGCCTCCGGGGTCGGCTCGCCGTATTTCTCCTGGAGATCACGCTCAAGGGAACCGCCGTTGACGCCGATGCGGATGGGGATGTTGTAGTGACGGGCACAATCCACCACCGCACGCACCCGCTCTTCGTTGCCGATGTTGCCCGGGTTGATGCGCAGGCAGTCGGCCCCGTATTCGGCCACTTTGAGGGCGATGCGGTAGTCGAAGTGGATGTCGGCCACGATGGGGATGCGGGTCTGCTGCTTGATGAGCTTGAACGCTTCCGCCGCCTCCATGGTGGGGACGGAGACCCGGACGATGTCGGCGCCGACCCGCTCGATCCGCTGGATCTGCTCGACGGTAGCGGCCACGTCCGTGGTCTTGGTGTTGGTCATGGTCTGTACCGTGATGGGGGCATCGCCCCCAACCGGCACGTTGCCGACCATGATCTGTCTGGATTTGCGACGAACGATGGGTGATTCGTGTGCGGGCTTTTCGTGAACAGACATGGCGGACTGATTACTCCTGCGGCAGTGAGAAGCGGGCAGTCCGGCCGTTGTTGTAACGGCTCATGTCGAAGGACTTGCCCTGATATTCGAGATTGACCGCCATGGGCGCGCCAATGATGAATCTGAGTGGCTCGGGTCCTTCCAGTACCAGTTCGTCGTTCGCCTTCTTCAGACCGCTGAACAGGGTCTTGCCGTTGGCATCCTTGACGTCCAGCCAGCAATCGGCGGTGAAGCTCATCTTGAGCTGGGGCGCCTTGGCGGGCTCGGTGGTCGTGCTCTCGGCAGTCGAGACCGCACCGGAAACGTCCGTCGGGACGGCAGCGCTGGCATCCGTAGTGACCACAGGCAGGGTCGCGGTGGCACCGCTCACCACAACCTGGGTGGACACGGCATCGGACGCTGCGGGCAGCACGGGCTCGGCGACCTCCACGGCGGGGGCAACATTCGCTTCCGGCGTATTGACGGTCGCGCTCATCTCGGTCGCCGCCAGGGCGTCGTCACCGGCAGAGCGGCGCGCCGTGCTCTGCCACCACCAGGCGACGGAGAGCCCGATCAGCACCAGGATCACAAGCCAGGTCACCACCTTGAGCCGGCTGTCATTGGCCTGCTGGCGGGAGCGACGGGAGAAGCTCTGCATGTCGATGTTGTCGGGGGGAGTCAGTCCCAGCTTCTCGTAGGCGGCGAGGATGGTCTCCTCGGGGATGCCCACGAGCTTGGCATAGGCTCGCAGATAGCCACGAATGAAGGTATGGGACGTGTGCTTGTCATAGGTATCCGCTTCGATGGCGGCGATCAGGGTCAGACGAAGGTGAATGCGGGACGCAACCTGTTCCCGGGTCCAGCCGAGCTGTTCACGGGCGTTGCGCAGCAGCTGGCCTGGGCCCGCTGCCTGGGAGTCGTCTTGGAAATCGTGTGGCTGTTCAGTAGTCATTGGCTAAGTAACGCTTGGCTTGTTGCGAAGTGGGATATTGCCTTACCAGCTCAGTCCCGAATTGGTGAAGTAATGCCGGTTTGTCCATGGCCTGGGCCAGCCGCAGCCGGAGCCAGAGGCTCTCCTCGTTCTCCTCTGCCACGTCGGCAAAGCGCGCGAGGTAAGACTGGACATCAGGAAGCTTGCCATCTTTCATGGAAAGCTCGGCCATGTCCAGCAATAACCTAGGATTGCGGGGATTATACCCCAAGGCCAGACGATAATACTCGCCGGCCTTGTCATTTCTGTGATTTTGCATCGAGCAGAGCGCCGCATTCTCGTAGGTATCGGCGATCTTCACGTAATCGGGCTGGCTGACGGCCTGCAAGAACGCCTTTTCCGCTTCGTCGAAGCGGCCACGGTTGCAGAGGAAGGCGCCATAGTTGTTCATCGCGTCAGCATTGGACGGATCCATGGCCAGTGCTTTCTTGTAGCTCGCCTCGGCGGCCTTGAAATCCGACACCTGCTGGTAGAAATAGGCAAAACCGATGTAGACCTGAGGATTGTTGGGATCGTACTGAAGGGCGCGGTCGAGGTTGAATTTGGCCTGCTCGGCATTGCCCTGGCGCAGATACTGGATACCCAGATCGAGACGAGTCTGGGCGGCGGCCTTGAGGTCAGGACCCACTTCACGCTGGGTCGAATTCTGGCCAGCGTAAGTGGTCTCTGTGACACAACCTGGCAGCGCACAGAGCGCTGCCACTACGATCAATGTACGGATATCCATTTCCTGTCTATACAATGGCTTAGGAGTTAAACCATTTTGACGGAAATCCCATCCTGTTGCATCCGATTTTTCATGGTGCGCTTGGTGCGGTCGATCACCTCCCCCACCAGCTGCCCACAGGCGGCGTCGATGTCGTCACCACGGGTCTTGCGCACGATGACGGTCAGGCCGTATTCCATCAGCACCTTGGAGAAACGGTCGATACGGCTGTTGCTCGGCTTGCCAAACGGGTTGCCCGGGAAGGGGTTGAACGGGATCAGGTTGATTTTGCAAGGGGTTTCCTTGAGGACCTTGGCCAGCTCATGGGCATGCTGCATGTCGTCGTTGATGTGGTCGAGCAGCACATACTCCACGGTCACCCGGCCGCCGTTGGCGTTGGACTTGGCCAGATAGCGGCGTACACCGGCAAGGAAGGACTCGATGTTGTACTTGTCGTTGATCGGCATGATCTCGGAGCGAAGCGCATCGTTCGGCGCATGCAGGGAGATGGCCAGGGCAACGTCGATCTGGTCCCCCAGCATGTCCAGCGCCGGCACCACACCGGAGGTGGAGAGAGTGACGCGGCGCTTGGAGATGCTGAAGCCGAAGTCATCCATCATCAGCTTCATGGCCGGTACCACGTTGGCGAGGTTGAGCAGTGGTTCACCCATGCCCATCATCACCACGTTGGTGATGGGGCGCTTGCCGCCCACCACTTTGGCGGCACGCCACACCTGGCCGATGATCTCGGAAACTTTCAGGTTGCGGTTGAACCCTTGCTGGGCGGTGGAGCAGAAGGTGCACGCCAGGGCGCAGCCCACCTGAGAGGAGACGCACAGGGTCGCGCGGTCCGCTTCCGGAATGTAGACGGTCTCCACCTCCTGATCGCCCACCTGCAGCGCCCATTTGATGGTGCCATCGGCGGAGCGCTGCTCACGGCTGATCTCGGGAGCACGGATCTCGGCAATGGCCTTGAGCCGCTCGCGCAGCGCCTTGTTGACGTTGCTCATCTGATCGAAATCATCACAACCGAAGTGATAGATCCACTTCATTATCTGGTCTGCCCGGAACGGCTTCTCGCCCAACTCGACGAAGAAGGCACGCATGGCATCCCGGTCGAGATCCAGCAGGTTGGTTTTTGTTTCGCTCATCAGGGGCCTCAGCTCACACACTTCATAAATTATCGGCTGACCTACGTCAGGGGGCGGCATTGTACAAATAATGGGTCTGGCTTTCCACCTGGAGAATAAGTGGATATTGGCAGGATGACCAAAAAACAAAAGGGAGCCGAAGCTCCCTTGGTCACCAGCAGACAACATCAGCCGCGCGGGCAGATCTCGTCGTCGGAGAAGAAGTAGGCGATTTCACGGGCGGCAGAGGCCGGGGCATCGGAGCCGTGGACGGCGTTGCGATCGATGCTCTCGGCGTAGCAGGCGCGCAGGGTGCCGGCCAGCGCCTCTTTCGGGTTGGTGGCGCCCATGATTTCACGGTGACGGCGGATGGCGTCTTCACCTTCCAGCACCTGTACCATGACGGGGCCAGAGGTCATGAAGCCGACCAGACCATCATAAAACGGCTTGCCCTGGTGCTCGGCGTAGAAACCGGCGGCCTGTTCGCTGGTCAGGTGCAGCATCTTGGCGGCAACCACTTTCAGACCGGCGCTTTCGAAGCGGCTGTAAATGGCACCAATCAGGTTCTTGCTGACCGCATCCGGCTTGACGATGGAGAAGGTACGTTCGATAGCCATTGAGTTCTTTCCTTAACTACAGAGTTTTATTGTAGGAATCCATGTTCGGCGGCGATTATACGTAAACAAAAAACGAAATAACACACAAAAAATCAACTTTTTGTTAAACAAAAGAATCCTTGAAACAACATGGTGACTCATCTTGTGCCAGGGCAGAGAGAAAAAATGTGCGCTTGCGCACGATCGGCATGCTAATGCCTCAAAACCGTATCAATTGCTCAGCAAAGCAGCACTGGAAAGGGCACCCTGAGGTGCCCTTGTGATGCCGTTCACTGACTCAGCGCGTCTCCGCCAGCAGGGTATGGGCGATGGTGCGCATCCCCAGGGTATTGGCCCCGGGCGCCCACAGACTATCGCCGTTTTCGCTGAAGCAGGCGGCGAGATCGACATGCAGCCACCCTCTTCCCTCATCAGGGACAAAGCGGGAGAGGAAGCCCGCCGCGTTGGAGGCGCCCCCCGGTCCGCCGCCCGGCACGGGGCGGCTGTTGGCGGTGTCGGCATAGTGGGACGGGCACTGCTGGCGATGCCAGGGCTCCAGCGGCAGCGGCCATGCTGGCTCCTGTTCCGCATCCGAATAGGCCATGGCGCGGCTCACCAGCCCCTTGTCCAGTCCAAACAGGGCGTTGTAACGCCCTCCCATCGCCATCACGGCCGCCCCGGTGAGGGTGGCGGCGTCGATGATGAGCGGCGCACCAGACTCGCCGGCCAGTTGCAAGCCGTCGGCCAGGATCAGACGCCCTTCGGCGTCGGTATTGACCACCTCCACCGTGGTGCCGTTCTTGTAGGTGAGGATGTCACCCAGCTTGTAGGCATGGCCGGATACCAGGTTCTCGGCGCAGCAGAGGATGAGCTTCACCCGCTTGTCGAGGCCACGCAGAATGGCCAGCGCCAGCGCGCCGGTGACGATGGCGGCACCGCCCATGTCGTGTTTCATGGTCAGCATGCCCTGGGAGGTCTTCATGGAGTAGCCGCCGGAATCGAAGGTGATCCCCTTGCCCACCAGGGCGGCAGCTACCGGCGCCTTGGGATCCTTGCCCGGATTGAAATCCAGCTCCAGCATCACGGGCTCGCGGTCACTGCCACGACCCACTTGATAGAGACCGACCCAGCCCGCCTGTTGCAGCGCCTCTCCCTTGAGGATGCGATGGCTGATCCGGTCCGGTGCCAGCTCGGTGAGGAAGGCGGCGGCTTCGACCGCCAGCTCCAGTGGCCCCAGCTGCTCCGGGGTGGCGTTGGTCATCTCCCGCACCCAGCGCCCGCACAGCCAGCGCGCCTCCAGCTCCTCCCTGTCCTCCTCGGACGAAGTGGCCCACTGCAACCCCACTTCCGCCTTGGGCGTCTGCAGCCCCTGGGCAAAGGCCCACTGCTGCTCCCGCTCCCAGTGGCCAGCCAGCACCACCTGCTGGATCCCCTGGCTGCACAGGCGCCGCGCCGCCTGCTGGATATCCAGCAAGGGAGTGGCGCTCACCAGATGGATCACCATGCCGTCGGCACGGTGGGAGAGCAGTGCCCCCTCCCCCCACTCGGCCGGTGCAAACTCTCGGCTCAACCAGACGTTCATGCGCACACCTCCTGCAGCCAGCGGGCAATCGTGCGAAGACCATGGCCCTTGGCCCCGGTCGCCCAGAGATCATTGCCCGACTTCTGATAGGAAGCGGCCAGATCCAGGTGTACCCAGCCCCTGCCTTCGTCACGGACAAAGCGCGACAGGAAAGCCGCTGCGGTGGTGGCACCGGCAGTGCCTTCGGCGGACGCCACGTTGCCCAGCTCGGCAAAGGCCGAGGTGAGCTGGCCTGCGTGCCAGGGTTCGAGCGGCAGCGGCCAAGCTTTCTCGTTTTCGGCGTTGGCGGCAGCCAGCGCGCGCACCTGCTCCGCCTCATCAAGGGCAAACACGGCATTGTAGTCGCGGCCCAGCGCTGTCTTGGCGGCGCCGGTCAGGGTAGCGGCGTCGAGGATGTAGGCAGCCCCGCTTTCGCTCGCAGCCAGCAGGCCGTCTGCCAGCACCAGGCGACCTTCCGCGTCGGTATTCTGGATCTCGACCGAGATGCCGTTGCGATAGGTGAGGATGTCGCCGAGCTTGAAGGCGTGGCCGGAGACCAGGTTCTCGGCGCAGCAGAGGATGAGCTTGACCCGCTTGTTCAGGCCACGGCTGATGGCCAGCGCCAGGGCGCCGGTCACCATGGCGGCGCCGCCCATGTCGGACTTCATCGGCAGCATGTTGTCGGAGGACTTCATGGAGTAGCCGCCGGAATCAAAAGTGATCCCCTTGCCCACCAGCGCCGCGACCACGGGGGCGTTGGCATCCCCGGTCGGGTTGTAGTCGAGCTCCAGCAGCACCGGCTCGCGCTCGCTGCCACGGCCCACCGACCAGATCCCGATATGACCCGATTCACGCAAGGCTTCGCCAGCGGTGATGCGGGCGGTCACCTTGTCACCGCCAAGGCTGCGAATGAGCAGCAGAGCGGACTCCGCCAGGCTCATGGGGTAGATGGCTTCCGGGCAGCCGTTGGTCACCTCGCGCACCCAGTGGGTCGCTTTGAGCAGGGCGGCGAGTTCGGCCGCTTCCTGCGCGCTCTGTTCACCAAAATCGAGCTCGCGAACCCCCTTGGCGGCATAGAAGCCCTGGGCAAAGGCGTAACGACGCTCCCCATTCCACCCCTCGCCCACCAGCTTGATGCGCTTGATGCCGCTCGACTCGAGGCGTCTGGCAGCGCGCTGGATGGCGCGCAGCGCCTCCTTCTCCTGGCCAGCGGCCAGATGGAGATGGGCCTCGTCCCCGTTGAAACTGAGCAGGGCACCCTCGCCCCACTGGGCGGCGGCAGCCTGGGACGACAACCTTACGTTCATCATGTCAGCCATGTTCTCTTGCTTCCTTTTTATTGGCACTTTCATCAACGAATAGGGAAATCACGGGCACAAAAAAGGCCGCTCCCTCAAGGGTCACGGCCTTCACCATATCATTACTGCACCATGAGATGCTGCACGCGCAATTCACTCATGTGTAATTAAGGGGTCATCAGTGGCGCTCAGACGCCAGATTCAGGGTGTACTTGGGCAGTTCCACCACCAGATCCTCGTCCGCCAGTCTGGCCTGGCAGCTGAGACGGGATTCCGGCTCCAGCCCCCACGCCTTGTCCAGCATGTCGTCTTCCAGCTCGTCGCTCGGCTCGAGGGAGTCGAACCCTTCCCGCACCACGCAGTGGCAGGTGGTGCAGGCACAGGACTTCTCGCAGGCGTGCTCGATCTCGATGCCATTGCGCAGCGCGATATCCAGAATGGTTTCACCGGTCGCACCTTCGAGGGCCGCGCCGTCCGGACAGAGCTCGGGATGGGGCAGAATAATCAGTTTTGGCATATCACACCTTGTTGACGTTTTGTCCGGTCAGCACCTTGCGGATGGAGGCATCCATCCGGCGGGCTGCAAATTCGCCACTGGCAGCGTCCGCCGCCTCGATGGCCTCTTTGATCTGGTTGGTGGTGCCCGTGCTGCGCATGGTCAGCAGATGGGCGATGGCGGCATCCAGCTCGGCCCGCTCGGCGGGGCTCAATAAAGCCTCGCCATCGGCGGCCAGGGCGGCGTTGAGGCTCTCGACCACCCGGTCGGCCTCGACCTGCTGCTCCGCCAGCATGCGGGCGTCCATGTCCTGCTGGGCATTGGCGATGGAGGCGCTCAGCATGTTGAGGATGTCATCCTCACCCAGTCCATAGGAGGGCTTGACCTGGATCTCGGCCTGCACGCCGGAGGATTTCTCCATGGCGCTGACCGACAGCAGACCGTCCGCATCCACCTGGAAGGTAACGCGAATGTGGGCCGCCCCCGCCGCCATGGGCGGAATGCCGGTCAGGGTGAAGCGGGCCAGGGAGCGGCAATCGGCCACCAGCTCGCGCTCTCCCTGCACCACGTGGATGGCCATTGCGGTCTGGCCATCCTTGAAGGTGGTGAACTCCTGGGCGCGGGCCACCGGAATGGTGGTATTGCGCGGGATCACCTTCTCGGCGAGGCCGCCCATGGTCTCAAGACCGAGGGAAAGCGGGATGACGTCCAGCAGCAGCATCTCGGCGTCGGGCTTGTTGCCCACCAGGATGTCGGCCTGGATGGCGGCACCGATGGCCACCACCTTGTCAGGGTCAATGCTGGTCAAGGGGGTGCGGCCGAAGAACTCGCCCACCCGCTCGCGCACCAGCGGCACCCGGGTCGAGCCACCGACCATCACCACTTCCAGTACCTCTTCCTGCTCGAGACCCGCATCGCGCAGGGCGCGCCGACAGGCCTGCAGGGTGCGCTTGACCAGGGGCTGGATCAGCTCGTCAAACTGGCTGCGGGTGACGGTACCCTGCCAGCCGGCAAAGGTGCAGGAAACGGCATCGGCATCGGTGAGGCCGTGCTTGATGCTGGCCGCCGCATCCAGCAACTCGCGCTGGGTACGGGCATCGAGCTGACCGGACAACCCGGCTTGCTCTTTGAGCCAGTCCGCCAGCAGATGGTCAAAATCGTCACCACCGAGTGCCGAGTCGCCACCGGTGGCCATCACCTCAAACACCCCGCGATGCAGGCGCAGGATGGAGATATCGAAGGTTCCGCCACCCAGGTCATAGACGGCGATCACCCCTTCCTGACCCGAGTCGAGGCCATAGGCGATGGCCGCCGCCGTGGGTTCGTTGAGCAACCGCAGCACATGCAGACCGGCCAGTCTGGCCGCGTCCTTGGTGCCCTGACGCTGGGCATCGTCAAAATAGGCGGGCACCGTGATGACCACGCCGTCGAGGTCTCCCCCGAGGGACGCGGCACCGCGCTCGGCCAGTTTTTTCAGGATCTCGGCCGAGACCTGCACCGGGTTGACCAGCCCCTGGCGGGTCTGCAACTGGGGCATGCCCGTCTCGGTAGCCACGAACTCGTAAGGCTGCTGACGGGTATCGATATCGGCCAGCGCCTTGCCCATCATCCGCTTGACCGAGACGATGGTGTTGTGGGGATCGAGGGCCGCCTCACGCTTGGCATCGAAGCCAATCCGGATGGTATCGGCCTGGTAATGGACCACGGAAGGCAGCAGATCACGCCCCTGCTCGTCACAGAGGGTGTCGGCCTGGCCGCTGCGCACGGCGGCGACCAGGGAGTTGGTGGTGCCAAGATCGATGCCGACGGCACGTTTATGCTGGTGAGGCGCGGCGCTCTGGCCTGGCTCGGCAATTTGCAGTAATGCCATGGGTAATCACAATTCCTGCGTTAGAGGGTCAAGACTCGAACAGCGAGTCTTCGAATCGTTCCAGCTCCTCGAGGAGCTTGTCGACAAATTTGAGCTTGCGAACGCAATCCGCCGCCTGCAGATCCTCACCCCTGGTGAGAGAGTCGGTCAGCCGTTGCATCAACGCCTGGTGATCATGCCTGATCTCCTGGCGAAAATCCTTGATGGCCCCCTCAGGGTCGGCGTCGCCCTTGAGATCAGCCAGCCGCTCTCGCCACTCCAGCTGTTGCATCAGAAAGGCAGGATCTTGCAGTGTCTGCTGCTCGCCGCGAATATCGGTGCCCCGCAAGGAGAGCAGGTACTCGGCTCGGCGCAAGGGGGCCTTGAGGGTGGTAAACGCATCGTTGATCTGGGCAGCACGCTGCACGGCAGCAAGCTGCTCCCGCTCGGGGGCAGTCGCAAAACGATCGGGATGGAACTGGGTCTGCAGCTGACGATAGGTGTCAGCCAGTTGGCGAGTATCGAGCTCGAAGCCCTCAACCAGCCCGAACAGCTCGAAATGATTCATCCTTCGTCCTCAGACAATAGCGCTGGGAGTGCAACCACACTCGTCTTGAACTTGAAAGCAGTGGCATGGACTGGCGTCCACACCACTGTGTTGATGAGCAAGGTGTTGATCACAAGAGACTCGCCGCAACAGGGCTCACCCTTGGGGCTGCGAGGCGTTGCAAACATGGGCGATCGGTCAATCGAACCACTTACACGCTGAAGCTTTCGCCACAACCACATTCGCCCTTGGCATTCGGGTTGTTGAACTGGAAGCCCTCGTTGAGGCCTTCCTTCACGAAGTCCAGCTCGGTGCCATCCAGGTGGATCAGGCTCTTGGCATCCACGATGATCTTGACGCCTTTCTGCTCGAACACCTGATCCTCGGCAGCCAGCTCATCCACGAACTCGAGCACATAGGCAAGGCCAGAACAGCCGGTCGTCTTGACGCCGAGGCGCAGGCCGATGCCCTTGCCCCGGTTGATCATGAAGGAGGAAACCCGCGCCGCTGCGGCATCTGTCATGGTTATGGCCATACTGCTCTCCGGACCTTAAAGACCTTTCTTCTGCTTGTAATCGGCGATGGCGGCCTTGATGGCATCCTCCGCCAGAATGGAGCAGTGGATCTTCACCGGCGGCAGCGCCAGCTCTTCGGCGATGTCGGTGTTCTTGATACCGGCCGCTTCGTCCAGGGTCTTGCCCTTGACCCACTCGGTCACCAGGGAGCTGGAGGCGATGGCGGAACCACAGCCGTAGGTCTTGAACTTGGCATCTTCGATGATGCCATCATCGCTGATCTTCAGTTGCAGCTTCATGACGTCACCACAGGCCGGTGCACCGACCATGCCGGTGGCGACGCTGGGATCGTTCTTGTCAAAACCACCGACGTTGCGGGGATTCTCGTAGTGGTCGATTACTTTTTCACTGTAAGCCATATCTAACTCCTGCTAATTCCGTTGTTCACCAGACCCTTGCCATGCAGGCAAGGATCAGTGATGTGCCCATTCGACCGTGTTCAGATCGACGCCATCCTTGAACATCTCCCACAGGGGGGACATCTCGCGCAAACGACCGA
The DNA here is from genome assembly GCF_013168745.1 of Aeromonas sp. TW 6. Lineage (NCBI taxonomy): Bacteria > Pseudomonadati > Pseudomonadota > Gammaproteobacteria > Aeromonadales > Aeromonadaceae > Aeromonas > Aeromonas sp. TW 6. The sequence continues at coordinate 77,433 of NZ_JABERS010000015.1, forward strand.
TGGAGTCGCAGATGAGCTTGATTGCGTAGTCGATCTCTTCTTCGGTGGTGAAGCGACCGATGCTGAAACGGATGGAGCTGTGTGCCAGCTCGTCGTTCAGACCCAGGGCGCGCAGCACGTAGGAAGGTTCCAGGCTGGCCGAAGTACAGGCAGAACCGGAAGAGACCGCCAGATCCTTCAGTGCCATGATGAGGGATTCCCCTTCCACATAGGCGAAGCTGACATTCAGGTTACCCGGTACACGCTGATCCAGATCCCCGTTGATATAGACTTCTTCGATGTTCTTGATGCCATCCCACAGACGCTGGCGCAGGGCCATGATGTGCTGGCTCTCGCTCGCCATCTCTTCCTTGGCGATGCGGAAGGCTTCCCCCATGCCGACGATCTGGTGGGTTGCCAGGGTACCGGAGCGCATGCCGCGCTCGTGGCCACCGCCGTGCATCTGGGCTTCCAGACGAACACGGGGCTTGCGGCGCACATACAGGGCGCCAATGCCTTTCGGGCCGTATACCTTGTGGGCGGACATGGAGAGCAGATCAACCTTGAGTGCTTCCACGTCGACCGGGATCTTGCCCACGCTCTGGACGGCGTCCACGTGCAGCAGGATCTTGCGGGAACGGCACAGCTCGCCGATGGCAGCGATGTCTTGCACCACCCCGATCTCGTTATTGGCGTGCATGATGCTGACCAGGATGGTGTCATCACGCAGGGCGCCTTCGATCTGCTCAAGAGTGAACAGGCCGTTGGGCATGGGCTCGAGGTAGGTCACCTCATAGCCTTCACGCTCCAGTTGGCGGCAGGTATCCAGCACAGCTTTGTGCTCGGTCTTGGAGGTGACGATGTGCTTGCCCTTGCCGGCGTAGAAATGGGCAATGCCCTTGATGGCCAGGTTGTTGGACTCGGTCGCACCGGAGGTAAAGACGATCTCGCGCGGGTCCGCGCCGATCAGCTCTGCCACTTGATTACGGGCCAGATCCACCGCCTCTTCGGCCTGCCAGCCGAAACGGTGGGAACGGGAGGCTGGGTTGCCGAACAGGCCGTCCATGGTGAGGCACTGCATCATTTTTTCTGCGACACGCGGGTCCACCGGACAGGTTGCCGAATAATCAAGGTAAATAGGCAGTTTCATCTTTTTCTCCGTTACGACGGGGTCACACAGCGACTCGTCGTGGAAAGCACGTTTATAGTTGGACTTTCAAGCTCACATCACCGCGTTCGGCCCGATCAACCAGGGACAACACGGTCTTCATTTGTTCATCTTGCTTGCCGGCGATACGGCGCACATCGGCCTGACCAACCAGCTCGGCCAGGGTGATATCCCCCAGGAAACTGGAGATGCGTTCGCTCAGATCCCGCCACAAGGAGTGGGTCAGGCACTGGGTACCACCGTGGCAGCCCCCTTTGCCGAGGCACTTGGTCGCATCGACCGATTCATCGACCGCGGTGATCACCTGACCGACCGAGATCTCGCCAGGGGCCAGACCGAGGCGATAGCCGCCACCGGGGCCACGTACGCTGCTCACCAGACCATGCTTGCGCAGACGGGCAAACAGTTGTTCCAGATAGGACAAGGAGATGCCCTGGCGCTCTGAAATATCAGCCAGGGGCACGGGCCCCTGCTCTGCATGCAACGCCACGTCGAGCATGGCTGTCACCGCGTAACGTCCTTTTGAGGTCAGTCTCATATGCCTTACCGTCTTGCGAACCAATCAATATGTGGCATATGGTCACATACCCGACTAAATCAGTCAAGTATATGCTTGAGTAAATCAGTCGGGATTAATCCTGTGCCCTGGACTTCTGGACAGAGGTGAGAATGCCCCGCAGGATGTTCAACTCCACCGCTTCGGGTCTGGCCCGATTGAACAGACGACGCAGTTTGCTCATCACATGGCCTGGATGGTCATCGGCAATGAATCCCGTCTTTTGCAACGTCTGCTCCAGATGCTGATAAAACCCTTCCAGTTGCTGGGCGCTGGGGTACTCGACCCGCTCATCCTCCGGGGCCGAATGCTCCTGGTTCTGTACTTCCAGCCAGCGCATCCGCACCTCGTAACAAAGGGTCTGCACTGCCATGGCCAGATTGAGGGAGCTGTATTCTGGATTGGCGGGAATGGCCACATGGAAGTGGCATTTTTGCAGTTCGTCATTGGTGAGGCCGGTGCGTTCACGGCCAAACACCAGCGCGACCGGGTGCTCCATGCCCTCGGCAACCAGCTTCTCGCCCGCTTCACGGGGATCCAGCATGGGCCAGCTCAAGGTGCGGGAACGGGCACTGGTGCCGATGACCAGACCACAGTCGGCAATGGCTTCATCCAGGGTCGGCACGATTCGGGCGCGAGCCAGGATATCGCTGGCCCCCGCCGCCAGGGCGACGGCCTCCTCATCCGGCTGGGCCTGGGGATCGACCAGCACCAGTTGAGTCAGCCCCATGGTCTTCATGGCCCGCGCCGCGGATCCCATGTTGCCGGTGTGAGAGGTGTTTACCAACACGATACGAATCTGATCCAACATGCCCAGTCAATCTTCAGTCAAAAATGGCGCGCAATTGTAACATAACCAATCGCTATTTTGGCACCGCTTCCGACCAGGCATTTCTGCACAAACAGGCAGATGATACATCCCCACCCTGCGTGGTCACGCTGACAGTGGGGGACTGCGGCTCAAGTTCACCTGTTCCGCAGCACTCGGGCAAGAAAACGGCTCAGCCCATTGTCGCGGCAGTGGGCACGTGCGTCTCGCGGGCCCGCTCGATAAAGGTCGCCAGATCCATCAGGGGGTATTTCATCAATCCCAGCCCGTCCAGATCCAGGCTGTCCATCAGATTTTTCACCTCCAGGCCCAGCTCTGTATCCCCCTCTATCTTCAGTCGGCGCTGGAAGAAGAGGGAATCCGGGTCTTCACGGCGCCCGGCGATCAGAACAAGATCCTGGCTATTGCCGCTGAAACAGACATCGGCGTGTTCACACTCCCTCGCCACTACCAATTTGCCCCCCTGCTCGCTGATAAACCAGCATAACCCCAGATCGCTGACTTCCACTTTCAGCCACTTGCCCGCAAGAAACGCAAATTCCCCCTCTTCGATGGCCTCCCGGAATACCCTACCCAGCAGGGCCTCCATCAGGTTTTGTTGCAGCGGGAAGGGCACCAGCTTGAGGGGGTGGCGCAAGAGACGGGGTGCCTGTTCGACCAGGCGACGTTGCAGATGTTGAAACACGATAAACTCCCAGTTTTTTGCGCATTCAAGCACAGCCCCTTCGGCAAGATCCTGTTGAAAATCAAACTTGTGCCCACTTACCTCAAGAAGGGTAAAGCCACCTAAAGCTGCCTCAGGTCAAAAAGCGGGAGGGCAAGCATGAATACAATCGGGCCACTTTTGCATTTTTGCCCTCTCGGAGCGTACCCGATGGAATTACTCTGCCCGGCAGGCAGCCTGCCGGCACTGAAGACAGCCGTGGATAACGGGGCCGATGCGGTCTACATCGGCTTCAAGGATGACACCAATGCCCGCCACTTCGCCGGGCTCAACTTCACCGACAGCAAGCTGGAAAGAGCGGTTGACTATGTCCACCAGCATGGCCGCAAGCTGCACATCGCCATCAATACCTTTGCCCACCCGGGCTCCGACGCCCGCTGGAAGCAGGCCGTGGACAAAGGGGTGGCGCTCGGTGCCGATGCCCTGATCATCGCCGATCTCGCCGTGCTCGATTATGCCAGCCGCCGCCATCCCGACATGGAGCTGCATGTCTCGGTCCAGGCCAGCGCCACCAACGCCGCCGCCATCCGCTTCTACCAGCAGCACTTCAACGTCGGCCGGGTGGTGCTGCCGAGGGTGCTCTCCATGCATCAGGTCAGGCAGCTGGCCCGCGAGACCGACGTCGGCCTCGAGGTGTTCGCCTTCGGCAGCCTCTGCATCATGGCGGAAGGGCGCTGCTACCTCTCCTCCTACATGACCGGCGAGAGCCCCAACACCGTCGGCGCCTGTTCACCGGCCAAGTTCGTGCGCTGGGAAGAGACCCCGAGCGGCCTAGAATCCCGCCTCAACGAGGTGCTGATCGATCGTTACGGCCCGGGGGAAAATGCCGGCTACCCGACCCTGTGCAAGGGGCGCTTCGAGGTGGATGGCCAGACCTATCACGCGCTGGAGGAGCCCACCAGCCTCAACACCCTCGGCCTTCTGCCCGAGCTGTTCCAGACCGGCATCCAGTCGGTCAAGATCGAGGGACGCCAGCGCAGCCCCGCCTATGTGGAGCAGGTGACCCGGGTCTGGCGCGCCGCCATCGACGCCTATCAGGCCAACCCCGAGGCCTATCAGGTCAAGGCCGAGTGGGATGCCCAGCTCGCCCGCGTCTCCGAGGGGAGCCAGACCACCCTCGGTGCCTATCATCGCCAGTGGCAATAAGGAGCACTGCTCATGAAATTCTCTCTCGGCCCCCTGCTCTTCTACTGGCCCAAGGCCGACACCCAGGCCTTCTATCAGGCGGCCGCCGCCAGCCAGGCCGACATCATCTATCTGGGGGAAACCGTCTGCAGCAAGCGGCGCGAACTGAAAGCGGATGACTGGATTGCCCTCGCCCGTCAGGTGGCGGGCTCCGGCAAGCAGGCGGTACTCTCCACGCTGGCGCTGATCTCAGCTCCCTCCGAGCTCAAGGAGGTAAAGCGGCTGGTCGACAACGGCGAGCTGATGATCGAGGCCAACGATCTGGGGGCGGTCCAGCTCGCCAGTGAAGCCGGGCTGCCGTTCGTCTGCGGCCCCGCCATCAACGCCTACAACGCCGACGTGCTGCGCATGCTGCTTAAACAGGGGATGCAGCGCTGGGTGATGCCGGTGGAGCTCTCCCGCGACTGGCTGATGCAGCTCAATCAGGATCTGGGCAGGGAGCGCCAGCAGTTCGAGGTGGAGGTGTTCGCCTATGGTCATCTGCCGCTCGCCTACTCGGCACGCTGCTTCACCGCCCGCTCCCTCGACCGGCCCAAGGACAACTGCGAACTGGCCTGCATCCACTACCCCACCGGGCGACTTGCCAGCAGTCGCGAAGGGCAGAAGGTGTTCAACCTCAACGGCATCCAGACCCAGTCCGGTTACTGCTACAACCTGGGTAACGAGCTCAAGGGGATGGAGGGGCTGGTGGATGTAGTGCGCCTCTCGCCCGAAGGCATGGAGACCCTGACGATGCTGGAGCGCTTCAAGGCCAACGAACAGGGGATGGCCCCCCTGCCCTTGCTGCAGGAGCGGGACTGCAACGGTTACTGGCGCCAGATCCCCGGCATGAGCCTGGTGGAGTAGCGGCACACCCCGTGTCACCAGACAGCAAAAAGGCCTCGTCAAGAGGCCTTTTTCGTGGGGATCAAACCCGTTTAGTCACGCTTTGCCGCTCTTGCCCTGGGCTCCGGGTGGCTGGGGCTTGCGCGCCATCAGTTCCAGCTCCAGCAAGGCATAGCGATGCTCGATGAAGTCATAGACGTTGTTGGCCAGCGCCAGCTTGAAGTAGCTGATGGCTTCCTTGCGGTTACCCTTGGCCAGCTCGAACTTGCCGAGGTAGAAGTAGGTCTCGCACAGGCGCTCGGCGAGCTCCCTGTTGTCCTTGACCCCTTTCACCACGTTGCTCATCAACTGGGTGGCATTGATGTCGCCCGTATAGAGGCGCACCAGATCCCAGTTCCAGGCGTCGTCGTCATACTTGTTGAGCCGCTCGCGCATCCGGCTCATGGCCGCCGGTCCGTTGAGCTTCTGCTCGGCCAGATAGAGCCAGATCACCCGATAAGGGTCTTCCGGTTGCGCCTCGTAGAAGCGCTTCATATCCGCCGCGGCAAGCTCGGGGCGATTGCCGTAATAGAGCGCGATTCCCCGGTTGAGATAGGCGTAGTCGTAATCCGGGGCAAGCTCCAGGGCGGAGTCGAACGCCTCATAGGCCTCGTCGTAGTTCTGCTGTTGAACCAGATAGACACCGATGAAGTTGTAGGCCTCGGCAAAATCCGGCTTCTCCCGCAGGGCGCGGTTGAAGTCGAGTCGCGCCAGGGAACGCAAGCCCACCCGGTCAAACACCACGGCACGCTCATAGAAGAGTTCTGCCCGCTGTTCGGTCGTCAATTCCATTTCACTGAGCATCTGCCCGAGTCGCGCCAACGCCAACTCGCTCTGGTAGGAGACCTGCAAGGGGGTCGCCAATACCAGTGAAGCGGGTTGCGGCTTGGGAACTTGAGGCGCTTTTACCTGACTGCTACTGCTGCAACCCCACAAGGGGAGCAACAACAGGATACCCGTGAGGTATCCAATCCCTATCCTGACGTTCAATGAACACTCCGACGCTTACGCTTGACCCCGCATATGGTAAAGATCACGGGGCCGTTTGTCATGTGGCGCAGCCCCTCTCCCTCAAATAAATCAGGATTCGACAGGGTATCCGGCATCGCTCCAGCCGCGAAAGCCTCCATCGACGCTGACGACCCGGGAATAACCCATCTTCTGCAGGTTATCCGCCACCAGGATGGAGCGAAATCCCCCACCACAATAGAGGTAGAGTTCGGTGTCGGGATCCGGATACCGGGTCTCGATGTCACGCTCTATCACCCCGCGCCCGAGATAGGTGGCCCCCGGCAGATGGCCCCTGGCCCACTCGCTCTCTTCGCGCACGTCGATCAGATGAAATGCTCGGCCCTCATCCTGCCAGCGCTTGATCTGGTGCACATCGGTTTCCTGCACCTGCGGGCGGATGGCCTCTACCAGGGCCAGAAAACGGGGATTGTGTTGCATGGGCTTGCTCCTTGCTTTGGATAATGGATGCTGGGTTGTGGGGAGCATCATGACTCACCCCGGCCACAAGAGAAAGGGCGCCTTGCGGCGCCCTTGTCTGTTACGGCAGGATCTCTTGCTGATCCGCGCCCTCTTTTTCCACCTGGGTCGGCAGCATGTGCTCCCGCTTGATCCCGAGGAACATGGCTGAGGCGCTCGCCACATAGATGGAGGAGTAGGTCCCGAAGGCCACCCCGATCACCATGGCGATGGAGAAACCGTGGATCAGAGGCCCGCCTTTGAGCAGCAGCGCCACCACCACCACGAAGGTCAACCCCGAGGTGATGATGGTCCGGCTCAGGGTCTCGGTCATGGAGAGATCCATGATCTCCGCGGTGTCCCCACGGCGTACCTTGCGGAAATTCTCCCGCACCCGGTCGAACACAACGATGGTGTCGTTCAGGGAGTACCCCACCAGCGTCATCAGCGCCGCCAGCACGGTCAGGTCGAACTCGTACTGGAAGTAGGCAAAGATGCCGAGGGTGATGATCACGTCGTGAGCCAGGGAGAGGATGCCCCCCGTGGCCAGACGCCACTCGAAGCGCACCGCCACGTAGATCAGGATACAGATGATGGAGGCCAGCATGGCCAGGGCACCGTCGGTGGCCAGCTCGTCACCCACGGAGGGACCGACGAACTCGACACGCTTGAGCACGGCGCTCTCGTCGACCAGCTTGGCGGCCGCCAGGACCTCGTTGCCCTGCTGCTCGACCTTGACGCCCTCTTGGGGGGCCATGCGCACCAGCACATCACGGCTGGAGCCGAAGAACTGCAGGGTCGCCCCGTCAATCTTCTGCTGATCCAGCGCCTCGTGCATCTTGTCCAGGCTCACCGACTGCTGGAACCCCACCTCGATGGTGGTACCGCCGGTGAAGTCCAGCCCCCAGTTCAGGCCACGATCGTACAGAACGTAGAGGGCGAGCACCGTTACCAGAGCAGAGAGGACCATACCCAGCTTGGCGAAACGCATGAAGGGGATGGGCTTTTCAAAATGTAGAATTTGAAACATGTCTCTTCCTTAGATCGGCAGCTTGTCGATGCGCCGTCCACCCCAGGCCAGGTTGATGATGGCGCGGGATACCGTGATGGCAGTGAACATGGACGCCGTCAGGCCGATCCCGAGGGTCAGGGCGAAGCCCTTGATGGCACCGGTACCGATACCGAACAGGATCACGCAGGTGATGAGCGAGGTGACGTTGGAGTCGGCGATGGTGGAGAAGGCGCGGTCAAAGCCCAGGTGAATGGCTTGCTGCACCCCGCGACCATTGCGGATCTCTTCACGAATACGCTCGTAGATCAGCACGTTCGCATCCACCGCCATCCCCAGCGTCAACACGATACCGGCGATGCCCGGCAGGGTCATGGTGGCCCCCGGGATCATCGACATGATACCGACGATGAGCACCAGGTTCATGGTCAGCGCCAGATTGGCCACCCAGCCGAAGGCACGGTAGTAGATCCCCATGAAGAGCACGATCACCAGCATGGCCCAGCCGATGGCTTCCATCCCGCTGTCGATGTTCTGCTGACCCAGGCTCGGGCCTATGGTGCGCTCTTCGACGATCTGAATGGGGGCAATCAGGGCACCGGCACGCAGCAGCAGCGCCAGGTTGTGGGCTTCGTTGGCGTTGTCGATCCCGGTGATGCGGAACTGGCTACCCAGGCGAGACTGGATGGTGGCGACGTTGATCACCTCCTCCTGCTTGCGGAACTTGCGCTTGCCGTCCGGACCAGGCTGACCCACCGGCTTGTACTCGATGAAGACGGTCGCCATCCCCTTGCCAACGTTGTCCTTGGTAAAGTTGGCCATCTTGTTGCCACCCTGACCATCGAGCTTGATGTTGACCTGAGGACGGCTGTATTCATCGAAACCGGACTGGGCACCCACGATGTGGTCACCGGTCAGGATCACGCGCTTTTGCAGTACCACGGGACGACCGTTGCGATCGTTGTAGACCTTGGAGCTCGGCGGCACGCGGCCTGCGGCAGCGGCCTGGATATCGGCAGCCTCATCGACCATGTGGAACTCCAGGGTCGCGGTGGCACCCAGGATCTCCTTGGCACGGGCGGTGTCCTGGATCCCCGGCAACTCGACGATGATACGCTCACCGCCCTGCTGCTGGACCAGCGGCTCGGCCACACCCAGTTCGTTCACCCGGTTGCGGATGATGGTGATGTTCTGCTCGAGGGCATACTTCTTCACCTCTTTGACCTTGGCTTCGCTCAGAGTGGCCAGCAGGATGAAGTCATCCCCTTTCTGGTCGGTGGTGAAGACAAGATCCGCATTCTGGCGACGCAGGAAGGAGAGTGCCTTGGCCTGATCGGCCTCGTCACGGAAGACCACCTGCACCTGATCCCCGACCCGGCGCACACCGGAGTAGCGGATCTTCTGGGTGCGCAGTTCGGCGCGGAAATCCTGCACCATCTGTTCCTGCTGCTTGGCCAGCGCCTCATTCATGTCCACTTCCATCAGGAAGTGCACGCCGCCGCGCAGGTCAAGACCGAGCTTCAGGGGCGCCGCGCCGATGGCCTCAAGCCAGGCGGGGGTCGACGGTGCCAGGTTGAGGGCGGTGATGAAATTGTCGCCCAGCTTGTTGGCCACGATGTCGCGCGCCTTGAGCTGGTCTTCGGTGTTGTTGAAACGGATCAGGATGAAGCCGTGCTCGAACGCCGCATGCTTGACCGGGATCTTCGCCTCGTCGAGGGTTTCCTTCACCTGATCGAGGGTTTCTAGTTTGACTTCGGCACCACGGCTGGCAGAGACCTGCAAGGCCGGGTCTTCGCCGTAAAGATTGGGGGCTGCATATAGAAAACCGATGGCGATCACGACGATCACCATCAGGTATTTCCACAGCGGATAGCGATTTAACACGCTGTGCTCCTCGGGAGATTAGAGGGACTGGATAGAACCCTTGGGCAGAACGGCAGAGACGAAGTCACGCTTGATGGTGACCTGGGTCTGATCGTTCAGGGCCAGCACAATGTAGTCGCTGTCGGCGGAAACCTTGGCGATCTTGCCGACCAGGCCACCGGAAGTGAGCACTTCGTCGCCCTTGGAGAGGGAGCTCATCAGATTGCGATGCTCCTTGGCACGCTTGGCCTGGGGACGGTAGATCATGAAGTAGAAGATGAGACCGAACACGGCCAGCATGATGATCATTTCCATGCCACCACCCTGTGCTGCCGGAGCCGCGCCTTCTGCATACGCCTTGGAGATAATGCTCATTTAACAACCTCTTATTGATGTAGATTTGAATACTAACTTATATGTCGTTGTTATTTCACGTCATTTTCAGCCAGTGGAGGCACAGGCTTCCCTTGCCGACGGTAAAACTCAGTTACAAAGTCGTCTAATTTACCCTGCTCGATCGCGTCCCGCAAACCCTGCATCACGCGCTGGTAATAACGCAGGTTGTGGATGGTATTCAGACGGGCACCGAGGATCTCGTTGCACTTGTCCAGATGGTACAGATAGCTACGGGTGTAGTTCTTGCAGGTGTAGCAATCGCAGTCCGCATCTAGGGTGCTGGTGTCTTCCCGGTACTTGGCGTTGCGGATCTTGACCACGCCATCGGTGGTAAAGAGATGACCGTTGCGGGCGTTGCGGGTCGGCATCACGCAGTCGAACATGTCGATACCGCGGCGCACCCCTTCCACCAGATCCTCCGGCTTGCCCACCCCCATCAGGTAGCGCGGCTTGTCGGCCGGAATTTTCGGGCAGACATGGTCAAGGATGCGATGCATGTCCTCTTTGGGCTCACCCACGGCAAGACCGCCGACCGCGTAACCGTCGAAGCCGATCTCAAGGAGACCGTCCAGCGACACATCCCGCAGCGGTTCGTAGACAGAACCCTGGATGATGCCGAACAGGGCGTTCTTGTTGCCGAGTGCATCGAACTTGTCACGGGAACGCTTGGCCCAGCGCAGGGACATCTCCATGGACTTGCGCGCTTCCTCGTAAGTGGCCGGGTACGGGGTGCACTCGTCGAAGATCATCACGATGTCGGAACCCAGATCGTACTGGATCTCCATGGACTTCTCGGGGTCGAGGAAGATCTTCTCGCCGTTGATGGGATGACGGAAGTGCACCCCCTCCTCGGTGATCTTGCGGATGTGCCCCAGACTGAACACCTGGAAACCACCGGAGTCGGTCAGGATGGGCCCCTGCCAGTTCATGAAGTCGTGCAGATCGCCGTGGGCGCGCATCACTTCCTGACCCGGGCGCAGCCAGAGGTGGAAGGTGTTGCCAAGCAGGATCTGGGCACCGGTCTCACGCACCTCTTCCGGTGTCATCCCCTTGACGGTGCCGTAGGTGCCGACCGGCATGAAGGCCGGGGTCTGGACCACGCCACGCTCGAACACCAGTTGACCGCGACGGGCACGCCCATCGGTGGTTTTCAATTCAAATTTCATTGCTACCTCTATTCAGTCAGAGAAACAGTCTGACAACAAAGGGCCCGAGGGGCCCGGTAATATGAAGCCGGCCGGCATACTGACAAGCAGAGCCTGAACGACTTCTGAAGGGTAAGGCTTAACCCTGCACCCGGCGACGGGTGACGAACATGGCGTCCCCGTAGCTGAAGAAACGATACTGTCCCGCCACGGCGGCCTGATAGGCGGCCATCACGTTGTCATAGCCGGCAAAGGCGCTGACCAGCATGATCAGGGTGGATTCGGGCAGGTGGAAGTTGGTGATCATGGCATCGACCACCTGGAACTCGTAACCGGGGAAGATGAAGATGTCGGTGTCATTGAAGAAGGGCGCCAGCGGCTTGCCCTGGGCCAGGGTCGCCTTGGCTGCGCTCTCGAGGGATCGTACCGACGTGGTGCCCACCGCAACCACCCGACCGCCGCGGGCGCGGGTCGCCGCGATGGCATCCACCACCTCCTGGGGCACTTCGGCGTATTCCGAGTGCATGTGGTGATCTTCAATCTTGTCGACGCGCACCGGCTGGAAGGTGCCCGCCCCCACGTGCAGGGTCACGAAGGCCATCTCCACGCCCTTGGCACGGATCTGCTCGAGCAGCGGCTCGTCGAAGTGCAGACCGGCGGTCGGCGCCGCCACGGCACCCGGCTTCTGGTTGTAGACGGTCTGGTAGCGCTCCTTGTCGGCATCCTCGTCGGGGCGGTCGATATAGGGAGGCAACGGCATGTGGCCGATGGCATCCAGAATGGTCAGCACAGGGCGCGGGTCGAGGAAGTGGATCTCGAACAGAGCGTCGTGGCGGGCACGCATCTCGGCCTCGACGGGCACGCCGTCGGCACCGCCATCCAGAAGGAGACGGGTACCTGGCTTGGGGGACTTGGACGAGCGGACGTGCGCCAGCACGCTGTGCTCGTCCAGAATGCGCTCCACCAGCACCTCCAGCTTGCCGCCGCTGGCCTTCTGGCCAAACATGCGGGCCGGAATAACCCGGGTATTGTTGAACACCAGCAGATCGCCGGGGTTGAGCTGGTCAAGCACATCGACAAAATGACCGTGGCGCAGGGCGCCGGTTTGACCATCGAGCTGCAGCAGGCGGCTGGCGGTACGCTCCGCCATGGGGTAGCGGGCAATCAGCTCGTCTGGCAGATCAAAATGAAAATCGGATACTTGCATCTTTCACCTCGGGGGAATCGGCGGCTAGTCTAGTTATCCCCCTCTTCCAAGGCAACCCAAAAGACTAAAAACCCAAGGAAGACAAGGGATAGCGGGCCATTTTGTGAGGTTGGGCCCGTTAAAAAACCTTTAAGGTTTTGTATTGACCCCGATCATGTTCTGGCGACGGGGGCTGGGCTAGGGTGGAAGCAGACACACAAGGAGGCCCACCATGATGACCCTCTCCGAGATCATGACTGAACACCCCTTTACCCTGGGTCCGGAAAACAGCGTCAAGCAGGCGATGGAGCTGATGCAGCAGGAGCGGATCCGTCACGTTCCCATCGTCGATGAACACCAGCATCTGCTCGGTCTGGTCACCCTCTCGGACATCCTGGCCACCCGTGAATCCAAGCTGCTGCTGATCAACCCCGAGCGGGAGGCGGAGTTCACCGACAGCGTCCAGCTCGACGAGATCATGACCCGTCAGGTGGCGAGCGTGGATCCCCACGCCGGCATCAAGGAGGCAGCTCTGTATCTGCAGCGCCACAAATATGGCTGTCTGCCGGTACTCAAGGGGCGCAAGCTGGTTGGCATCGTCACCGAGTCGGACTTCATCGCCGTGGCCATCAATCTGCTGGAGCTGATGGAGGAGCAGGAGCCCCCAACCGACTTTTGATCTTAAAATTATGTAATAAAATTACAATAAAAGCGTTTTCAGCCTAATTAAACGGCTATTCAAGTGAAACACTTTCAATTTGACTGTAAAATTACACCACAAAACTTGCGTTGTGACATTCATCACACTATGATGCCCACCATGCAATGGTTGCCGAAGAGGAGATGAGGATTGTGCACCCGCCATCTTCTCTTCATATGTCTGCAAGTTTGCACACCCCGTAGTTAGTCTTTGCTGTAAAGCATATTTATCGCCATTCCTTGTTTGATGACCCGGCCCTGTCTGTGCGACGGCGCCGGGATTTTTTTATCCCTCTTTTTTCTACTGCGCCGCCTCGTCTGCCCCCTTCTCTGCTCACGCAATGAAAACAAATCCGGCCCAGCCCTTGAAAATGTGACATGCAGGACAGAAATTGAACTTCGACAATGAGTTATCTCCGAAGGCCTGAGATATTCATGTTAGGTACAGTTGTGATGATCTATCTAATAAATAGATTTATGTGATTCAAAATTGTGGCTTTGACCGATTAGAAAAAGTCACTATGATGACTCCATCGAAAGTTAAGCGCCTCGTCTGGCACGACTCTTCAACACCAGACAGGCATATGTACATCACCAAGGAGCAAATACATGTCTACCTACATCAACACTGAAATCAAGCCGTTCAACGCCACCGCCTACCACAATGGCAAATTCGTTCAGGTGTCTGACGCTGACCTGAAAGGCAAGTGGTCCGTGGTGTTCTTCTACCCGGCTGATTTCACCTTCGTCTGCCCGACCGAGCTGGGCGACCTGGCCGACAACTACGCCGAATTCCAGAAGCTGGGCGTCGAGATCTACGCCGTCTCCACCGACACCCACTTCACCCACAAGGCCTGGCACGACACTTCTGACACCATCCAGAAGATCCAGTACCCGATGATCGGCGACCCCACCGGCACCATCACCCGCAACTTCGGCGTGATGATCGAAGAAGCTGGCCTGGCTGACCGCGGTACCTTCGTCATCGACCCGCAAGGCGTCATCCAGATCGTTGAAATCAACGCTGGCGGCATCGGCCGTGACGCACTGGAACTGCTGCGCAAGGTCAAGGCTGCCCAGTACGTTGCTTCCCACCCGGGTGAAGTGTGCCCGGCCAAGTGGAAAGAAGGCGACGCCACCCTGGCCCCGTCCCTGGATCTGGTAGGCAAAATCTAAGCCTCCCCGCTCTGAAGACCGGCCCGTTCAAGGGCCGGTCTTGTTTACGGCCCTCAGAAAATGCGCCGGTCTGCTGTGTGGACCTCTGTTTTCTGTATCCGGTCATCGTGCCGACCCGCATTCAGCAAGAAGGAATTCGACCATGTTAGATACCAACCTCAAACAACAACTCAACGGTTACTTGCAGTACATCGTCAATCCCATCGAGATCAGCGTGTCCGGCAATGACAGCGACAAATCCGCCGAACTCCTGGCATTGGCCAGCGAGATCGCCGAGATGTCCCCCAAAATTTCCCTGACCGATGGCACCAATGCCCGCAAGCCTTCCATGAGCATCGCGCCCCAGGGCCAGGCCCCGCGCGTGCACTTTGCCGGCATTCCCATGGGTCATGAATTCACCTCCCTGGTGCTCGCCCTGCTGCAAAGCGGCGGCCACCCCTCCAAGGCCGATCCGGCCGTGCTGGAACAAGTGAAGAACCTCAAGGGCGAGTTCCACTTCGAGACCTATATTTCCCTCTCCTGCCACAACTGTCCGGACGTGGTACAGGCCCTGAACCTGATGTCCACCCTGAACCCCGGCATCACCCACACCATGATCGATGGTGCCCTGTTCCAGGATGAGGTGAACGAGCGTCAAATCATGGCGGTCCCGAACGTCTACCTGAACGGTCAGCCGTTCAGCCAGGGCCGTATTTCGCTGGAAGAGATCGTCGCCAAACTCGACACCGGCGCTGCCGAGCGCAAGGCGCAAGAGCTGAGCGAAAAAGCGCCTTATGACGTGCTGGTGGTGGGCGGTGGCCCGGCCGGCGCCGCCGCGGCCATCTATGCCGCCCGCAAAGGCATTCGCACCGCCATTGTCGCCGAACGTTTCGGTGGCCAGGTGATGGACACCGTCGGCATCGAGAACTTCATCTCCGTGCCCTACACCGAGGGCCCCAAGCTGGCCGCCAGCCTGGAGCAGCACGTGAAGCAGTACGGCGTGGAAGTGATCACCGAGCAGCGTGCCGCCGCCATCAGCAAGGATGGTTACGTCAACGTGGACCTCGCCTCCGGTGCCACCTTGAAGAGCCGCGCCGTGATCCTGGCGACCGGTGCCCGCTGGCGCGACCTGAACGTGCCGGGTGAACTCGAGTACCGTACCAAGGGTGTGGCCTACTGCCCCCACTGTGACGGCCCCTTCTTCAAGGGCAAGCGGGTTGCGGTGATCGGGGGCGGCAACTCCGGCATCGAGGCGGCCATCGATCTGGCTGGCATCGTCGAGCACGTCACCGTGGTGGAGTTCGCCGATACTCTGCGTGCCGACGACGTGCTGCAGAAGAAGGCCCGCTCCATGGGCAACATTGACATCATCATGAGCG
This sequence comes from Aeromonas sp. TW 6, assembly GCF_013168745.1. Lineage (NCBI taxonomy): Bacteria > Pseudomonadati > Pseudomonadota > Gammaproteobacteria > Aeromonadales > Aeromonadaceae > Aeromonas > Aeromonas sp. TW 6. Next base: position 93,037 of record NZ_JABERS010000015.1, read on the forward strand.
CCCGCACCACCGAAGTGATCGGTGATGGCAGCAAGGTGGTGGGCATGGATTACGAAGATCGCACTACCGGCGAGATCAAGCATCTGGCAGTGGCCGGCATCTTCGTCCAGATAGGCCTGGTGCCGAACACCGAGTTCCTCAAAGGAAGCGAGATTGCCCTGACCCGCTTTGGCGAAATCGAGATCGATACCAAGGGTGCCACCTCCCTGCCCGGCGTCTATGCCGCAGGGGATGCCACCACGGTACCGTTCAAGCAGATCATCATCTCCATGGGGGCAGGTGCCACCGCCGCCCTGGGTGCGTTTGATTACCTCATTCGCAACCCATCGCCGGAAGCACAAGCTACCCAGGCCGATGCCGTGACCGCCTGATAACCGCCCAACAAAAAACCGACTCCCTGGAGTTAATGCCGATCAGTTAAGGATCCATTGACCGATCCTCAGGCTGTGTAAGAATCCGAAACTCCTTGTTGGGTTTCGGATTTTTTTATGCGTATCGACCAAGCTCTCGACTTCATTCACGCCTGTCCTC
>NZ_JABERS010000016.1:0-90880 GCF_013168745.1 Aeromonas sp. TW 6
GTGGAGGCGTGGTGCAATCAGGCCGCCCGATGAAGCAGGAACCCGGTACTGCGCGAGCAGCTATCACCCAGTAATGGGAATCCCCCTCCTGTGACGCGAAGCGCTAAGGTGGGGGAGGATGTCAACATCCTACTCCCGTTGGACAGAGGGGCCAAGGGTGAGGGGAACTTCATCAAGTAGGGCTGCAAGGCCTTTGGTATCAATGGCTTTCTGAACGGAAGATAACAGGAAAAACGGCTACGCATGCCGGTTCAAACCGCTATAATGTGCCACCTTGGATCAGTCGTCAGTGAATGTTGGACAGTCAATTGAGTAATAGAATGCGGATCGGTGGAACCCTCGAACAGTCCCTCAGCCAGGGATATCGTCTGGACCTGCAAGGGGTGTTGAAAGAGGGGTGGCAACAGACTCGTCGCACCGGTTTCGGATTGGCGCTGGCCATCGCCGGGGTCATGGCAATCTGGATCCTGCTGAGCAATACCTTGCTGACGCCCTATGTCGCCCGTGAAGGAGGGGATATGGATATGGCCCTGATCCTGAGCCTGCTGGCCACGGTGATCATGTCACCCATGACCTCCTCCCTCGACATGCTGGGGTTGCAGCAGTCGGTGGGGGTACGCGCCCGGCCGAGCCAGGTGTTCGACTTCTTCCGCCACTTCCTGCGCCTGGGCAGCCTGAGTCTGCTCGGCAGCCTCATCACCAGCCTGTTTGGACCCCTGTTCGAGCTGCTGGGTGTGCCTGTGATGCTGGCCTTCATCCCTTCCGCCCTGGTGGGCATGGGGCTGGTGTTTACCGTACCTCTGGTGCTGGAGCGCGGTCTTTCCCCGGCTCAGGCCATTCTGGTCTCCCTCAAGCTCTTTGCCCGGGGCTGGCCCAGCATAGTGCTGCTGCACGGGGTCATGCTGGCACTCTTCTTCCTGGCGCTCATCCCCATGGGGCTGGGACTTATCTGGGTGGCGCCGCTCTACTTCAACTGCAAGGGCATTCTCTACCGGGATCTGTGTGGGGTGGCAGTCGAAGTGACCGAGGTTGCCAGTGGCAACGACGGGCAGGGCCCGGATCATTTCAACGCATAATGGAATACCAGGGGTCAGCCGGTGTCGACCCGCCCGGAGCATGATGCAAAAGGATGGCATATGAACAAGCGATACGGGATGGCGGCGCTCCTGCTGATGCCCATGCTGGGACAGGCTGAGCCGTCCCTTGAACTCGACTACGGCACCTTCTACAGCCAGATGAAGACCTTCGCCAAGGGGGAATTTGGCCACGCCAGACTGGGCTTTTATCTGGCCAGTCAACAGAACGGTCGGCGCTGCGGGCTCACCTCGGCCCGGGTCTCGACCCCGGACAGGGATGTGCCCGCCGAGGTCACGGTGGATGGCGAACTGCGTCTGCCCTATGACGATGATCTCAACCTCGACAAGGCGATCGTGGTGGTGGGGCTCACCGAGGCCCACGCCGCCTGTGATCTGTCGGTACAGGTGATGGCTGACGCCCCCGCCACACCCGAGGTGCCGCTGGCCGAACTTGTCTCGCGTCAGCAGCAGATGCAGCGATTGCTCGACAAGATGGCCGGCATGGTCGGCCAGTATTTCCTGCCCAAGATGGAAGGGGTGCGAATCTCCATGGTGGCGCCCGCAGGCACAGCCTACCTTGTGGAGGGTGCCCGTCAGGAGGCCGTCTCCTGGCAGCAGGGGCAACTGCTGCTCAGCAATGCGCAGCTGAAGGGGTTTGCCCAGGGCAAGCTGCAACTGCAAGGGGAGATCCTGCGCCTGACCCCCTGGCTACACAAGGAGTAGCGACCCGAGTCCGCAGATTGCCAGAATGAAAAAAGGAGCGCCTGGCGCTCCTTTTTTGTGGGTGACGGGGCTTAGCGCACCTCAATCACGTCCAGCATGTCCATCTCGTCGATGTCCAGCAGCGGCGCCTTGGGCAGCTCGGGCGGATCAAATGCCTTGTCGCCACCGTCGATGATGCCGGAGTCGCGATTGATGCTCTTGAAGTCAAACAGCTGGTGATCGAGCAGGTGGCTCGGGATCACGTCCTGAATGGCGGTGAACATGGTCTCGAGACGGCCTGGGAAGCGGCGATCCCACTCCTGCATCATCTGCTTGATGGCCTGGCGCTGCAGGTTCTCCTGGGAGCCGCACAGGTTGCAGGGGATGATGGGGAAGGCCTTGACCTCGGCATAGCGCACCAGATCTTTCTCCTTGCAGTAGGCCAGGGGGCGGATCACCACGTTCTTGCCATCGTCGCTCACCAGCTTGGGGGGCATGGATTTGAGCTTGCCACCGTAAAACATGTTGAGGAACAGGGTCTCGAGGATGTCGTCACGGTGATGGCCAAGGGCGATCTTGGTACAGCCCAGCTCCTGGGCGGTGCGATACAGAATGCCGCGGCGCAGGCGGGAGCAGAGCGCGCAGGTAGTCTTGCCCTCCGGTACCTTCTCCTTGACGATGGAATAGGTATCTTCTTCCACGATCTTGAAGTCGATGCCGAGAGTGCTCAGGTATTCGGGCAGCACGTGCTCGGGGAAGCCGGGTTGCTTCTGATCCAGGTTGACGGCCACCAGATCGAAATGGATGGGGGCGCTGGCCTTCAGGCTCATCAGGATGTCGAGCATGGCAAAGCTGTCCTTGCCGCCAGACAGGCAGACCATGATCTTGTCACCCTCTTCAATCATGTTGAAGTCGGCGATGGCCTGGCCCACGTTGCGCCGCAGACGTTTCTGCAGCTTGTTGAAACTGTATTTCTCTTTGGCGTTAAGCTCTTCTAGCATGGCCTCAAACCCGGGACAAAAATAAGCGGCTTATTATAGCCATGTCCCGGGGGAGGGCAAGAAACGCTTATGCAGGATGACGCCTGTCATCCACAGGGCAGCTGTAATCGTCGGGTTTGAGGATGAGAATGTCGCAGTTGAGCCTGTCCACCACGTGCTCGGCGGTGTTGCCAAGCAGGGCGGCAGAGAGGCCGGTACGGCCGACGCATCCCATGATCATCAGGGTGGCATTCAGATCGTCCGCCATGTCCGGCAGCACCTCCTCCGGCAAGCCTTCCGCCACCTTGGTCCACATGTGGTTGATGCCGAATTGATCGGCATGTTCCCGCAGCAGATCTTCATGGTGTTTGCGAATGGCATCGTTGTAGGCGTTGGGATCGAACTCTGGCAGTTCGATGGCGACATTGACCGGGGTGCCCGGGTAGGTGTTGACCAGATAGAGACTGGCACCAAGCAGCTCGGCGATGGCGATCCCCTCGCGGGTGATCCGCTCGTTAAGCACCTTCTGCTCCTTGTCATCGCTCGAGCAGTTGATGGCGGCAATCAGGTTGCCCCCCCGTTGACAGTGCCCTTCTTTTACCAGCAGAACCGGACAGGGGCATTTGCGCAGCAGGTGCCAGTCGGTGGGGGTGAAGATGAAGGTTTGCAGGAAGGAGTGTTTGTGAGTCGCCTTGACGACCAGATCGTGACGCTGTTCCAGCACTTCCTGAATGACGCACTCGAAGGGACGGTTGTGCCAAAGCACTTTCACTTCGCATTCCAGCCCTCTGGCCCGATAGGGAGTTAGGATCTCGTCGAGCCACTCCCGACGCTGGGCGATGACACCATGGCGCATCTCTTCCCGCTCGTCTGCCGAGAGCATGGCGGTCATCTCGTAAGAGAAGTCGTAAATCGTCAGGAGCAGGGTCAGCTGGGCGCCCTCATCCAGCTCGGCGACCTTGACCGCGCGCTCGAGCGCGATCTGGCGCTCCTCCTCGGGATTGATCACCACCAGAATGTTTCGGTACTTGACCATGTTCTCCTCCTTGGTAAAAAGGCCAATGATGGCAACTCTTTAGCTATTACAGCTTAGTCCAAGGGGGGAGACGGCAAGGTGTGCCGGATCAAATTTCAGGGTGATCCGATCCGGCAAAAAAGGAATAAACGGGGATTAACCGCAGGGAGGACGAGTGGCTCCGGCCATGACGCCCAAGGCAACGTTGTCCAGTACAGTAATGTATTTGCCTTTGACGCTGATGAGACCGGATTTCTGGAAACGGCCCAGCAGGCGGCTGATGGTCTCGACGGTGAGACCGAGGTAGTTGCCGATGTCTCCACGGGTCATGGAGAGGCGGAACTCCTTGGCGGAGAAGCCGCGCTCGGAGAAACGAACCGAGAGATTGTGCAGGAAGGCAGCGAGGCGCTCTTCGGCGTTCTTTTTGGAGAGCAGCAGTATCATCTCCTGGTCGCCCATGATCTCGTTGCTCATCAGCCGCATGATCTGCTGGCGCAGTTTGGGCATCTTGCCAGAGAGGTCGTCGAGCACATCGAACGGTATTTCGCACACCATGGCGGTTTCCAGCGCCTGGGCGAAGGAGGGGTGGGCCTGCTTGTGGATGGCGTCGAAACCGACCAGATCACCGGCGAGGTGGAAGGCGGTGATCTGTTCGTCACCCTGTTCGGTGATGGTGTATGACTTGATGGTCCCGGAACGTATGGCATAGAGCGACTTGAGCTCATCGCCGGCCTTGAACAACTCTTCACCCTTCTGGAACGGCTTTTTGCGCTCGATGATGCTGTCGAGCTGATCGAGCTCGTTATCGTTCAGGGTGAAGGGGATGCAGAGCTGGCTGATGCTGCAATCCTGGCAATGAATTGCACAGCCACCGCTCTGAATACGTCTGCCAGGTTTCTTGTCCGGGATCATAGGCTCAAATGAATAATTGATTTATATCAAACAAGTTTACCACCATCTCATCCGTTTTGGATAGGGTTTCAAAAGGACGCCATCCCGATCCAGAGGGTGTGGATCCCGTAGGCAATAAGCAGCAAGGCGCCCCCAAGGCGCAGGCTGCGCAGGGTGAGCCAGTAGCGCAATCGGTCTGCCAGCCCCCCTAGCGCAAACAGGGTCGGCAGGGTGCCGAGGCCGAAAAAGAGCATGATGAGTGCCCCGCCACTCGCGGAGCCTGCGGCAGCGCTCCAGGTCAGCATGGAGTAGACGAGGCCGCAAGGGAGCCAGCCCCATATCATGCCAAAGGGGAGGGCCTGCCTGGCTGATGTAAACGGGAGAAACCTGCCTGCCAGCGGCTTGATGAGAGGCCAGAACTTCGCACCGATGCGCTCGAGCAGCAAGACGCCATGCCACCAGCCAGCCAAGTAGAGGCCGAGCGCTATCATCAGCAGGGCGGCGATGAGGCGAAGCCCTGCCAGGGCGTGTTTGCCAGCGCCTATCTCCGTGGTGGTGGCGAGCAAGCCGCCCACCAGCGCGCCCGCCAGCACATAGCTCAGGATGCGCCCCAGGTTGTAGTTGAGCAGATAACCGAGCCTGCCCCAAAAATGCTGCTTCTCGGCAGGTATGGCCATGGAGAGCGCTGCGGACACGCCGCCACACATGCCGATACAGTGGCCGGCACCGGCAAGCCCGACCAGCAGGGCGCCCATGAGGTCAAGGCTGCTGGTCATGGGGCCTGTTTTCCTGTTCTGCTTGTTGTTCAGAGGGGGGCAAGGGGCGCTGCTCCTCGTCAAACAGGATGTTGGAGCCCTGCCTGTCGAGATCCTCGAACTGCTCGGAGCGGATGGCCCAGAAGAAGACGGCGCCGGCAATGACAACGAACAGGATGGCGATGGGGATGAGGACGAAGATAATGTTCATGGCGCGGACCCTGTGGTGAAAGGGGGATGATAACCCGGCGAGGCAAGAGGTGCCGCCACCCGGGAGGATGCCAGATGGCTGCTCACCGGTTGAGCCGCATGGAGTTGGTGACCACGATGAGGGAGCTCAGGGACATGCCAGCAGCCGCCAGATAAGGGGGGAGCCAGCCACTTGCCGCCAGCGGCAGCACAAGCAGGTTGTAGCCGATGGACCAGGCAAAGTTCTCCTTGATGATCTTGCGAGTGCGCAGGGCCAGGGCCCGGGCGGCCAGCAGACGGGAGAGATCGTCGGCCAGCAGGATGGCGTCGGCACTGTTCTTGGCCAGATCCGTGCCCCCCGCCATGGCAAAGGACGCGTGGGCGCCGGCCAGCACAGGGGCGTCGTTGATGCCATCTCCCACCATGATGCTGATATCCCCGGCCGCTTCCCGGGCCTTGAGATAGGCCAGCTTGCCGTCCGGGGTGACCCCTTTTACCAGCTCATCGACCCCCAGCTCGCGGGCCAGCATGTCCGCCTGGTCCGAACCGTCGCCGGTGAGAATGGTGGTTTGCAGGCCTGCCTCCTTGAAGGCCTGGATCAGTGCACCGGCATCGGGGCGCAGCGTGTCGGCCAGGATGAAACGGGCCAGCAGTCCGTGTTCATCGGCCAGATAGATGGTCAGCCCTTGAGCGGCATTCTCTTCTTGCGCCAGTTCGAGCCAGCGTGCACTGCCGATGCGGTAATGCTTGCCCTCAATTACTCCCTGCACGCCGTGGCCGATGACGGGGGTGACGTCGCTGGCGGCGAGCGGCACCCCGTCCGCCAGTGGTTTGCTTCGAAACGCACGGGCGATGGGGTGCTCGGAGTAGGTCTCCAGGGCATGGGCGAGTGCGAGGCAGCGGGCTGCGTCGAGCTCGCCGAGGGGCTGGGTGCTCACCAGGCTGATGTTGCCCGTGGTCAGGGTTCCCGTCTTGTCCATCACGATGCGGTTGGCCCGGGTCAGAATGTCCAGCACGTGGCCGCGGCGCAGCAGGATGCCGCTGCGGGTCAGGTTGGCAGTGGCCGAGGTCAGTGCGGTCGGGGTGGCCAGCGAGAGGGCGCAGGGGCAGGTCGCCACCAGCACCGCCAGGGTGACCCAGAAGGCCCGCTCGGGCTCATGAAAATGCCAGAAGGTCCAGACCCCGGCCGCAATGATCAGGAGCACCAGGATAAAGTGGCGCGACAGCACGTCCGCCAGCTGGGCGATGGCGGGCTTGTCGTCCAGAGCATGATCCTGCAGGCGCATGATCTGGGCCAGGCGCGACTCTTCAATGGAATGGCTGACCTGGATCTCCAGGGGGGCATCGGTGTTGATGGTGCCTGCATAGACGGGATCTCCGGCCTGTTTGAGCAGAGGCAACTGTTCGCCAGTCAGCATGGATTCGTTGAGGCTGGCCTGGCCCAGGGTGACGATGCCGTCTGCCGGCAGGGTGGCCCCCGCAAGTACCCGCACCCTGTCTCCGACTCGCAGCGTCTTGGCGGCCACCTCGTGTTCGCCGTCATCATCGATGCGGGTCGCCATGATGGGCACCAGGCGCGCCAGGTTGGAGCTCGACTCCGACGCCTTGCGCCTCGCTCGCAGTTCCAGCAGACGGCCCAACAGCAGGAAGAAGACGAACATGGTGATGGAGTCGTAATAGACCTCACCCGTGTTGAAGACCGTGGCCCAGATGGAGGCGACGAAGGCGCCGATCAGTGCCAGCGACACCGACACATCCATGGAGAGGTGCCCCTGCTTCAGGCTGCGCCATGCCCCCACGTAAAAAGGCTGGGCCGAGTAGATCATGATGGGGGTGGAGAGCAGAAGGCTTATCCACTTGAAGTAGATCATGAACTCCTCTTCCACGCTGATGAAGAGGTCCATGTAGAGTGCCACGGCGCACATCATCACCTGCATGGAGCCAAGGCCGGCCAGCGCCATGCGGAACATGTAGCTGCGCACCTCTTTGGCGTAGAGCGCTTCCTGCTGATGAGTCTGGAAGGGATAGGCGCGATAGCCGACCCTGGCAAAGCCCTTGAGAATGTCGCTCAAAGAGAGCTGGGCCGGATCCCACTTGATGCGGGCGCGATGGGTGGTGGTATTGACGTTGATGTAACGCAGACCGCGCAGGGTCATCAGGTGCCGCTCGATGAGCCAGGCACAGGCGGCGCAGGTCAAACCTTCCACCGTCAGCTGGATCTCGCGCGTCGTTTCGCGACCCGTACCGGTGTCGGTGATGAACTCCTGCTGCACCTCCGCCAGATCGTAGTGGGTGAGGGCGGCGAGCTCTTCGGGCACCAGTTCCCCCTTGATGCCGGGAGCGGTGCGGTGTTCGTAATAACTGGCGAGGCCGCATTCGAGAATGGTCTGTGCCACGGCCTGACAGCCAGGGCAACACATCGGCTGAACGATGCCTTTGATCTCGAGAGTAAAGTTACTGCCAGTGGGAACCGGTTCACCACAGTGAAAACAGCCGGTCATGGTGATCATCCCTCTTTGATGCAGCCCTGCAGGCCGGGTCGGGGAGAAGGGCGGCTGACCGGCGTGCCGATCACCCTGCCTTCGTGATTCAACGTCCCTTGGGATCGAGCTCAATCGCTGCCTGAGTCGGCAGTTGTGCCGTCTCCTGGAGGCGCCATTCATGGTTGAAGGCATCGACCCGCACGTGCCACTTGCCGGTGAGGGGCTTGTCGAGCATCAGGCGATAGACTCCCTTGCCATCGGCCGTCAGCAGATGTTCGCTGTCCAGGCCCGCCAACGTGGGATGAAACAGGGAGAGGTGCAGTGCCTGCCCGAGGGGGAAATCCCCGGACAGTGGATTTAACGTCAGCTCCTTGTCGCTGACATTGAGGGCGATACGGATGCCGAGCGCCTCGGCGCGATCGAACTTGCTGAGATCCTGGTTAATCTCCTTGCCCTGCTTGTAGTAGTCCTCCGCCACCAGGTTGACCCCATCCTTGCTGGCAATGATGGCGGTGGCGATGCTGCCTACCACGGCGGCGCAGGGGAGGGCGATGATGAACCAGGGCCAGAATTGGCGATACCAGGGTTGAGTCATGATGCTACCGAAACAAATGGTTAACGAAATGGCGGTAATTCAGCCAACACAAGATAACAAAAAGCCTCGAAGAGTCGAGGCTTTTTGCTGATTAATCACGTGCTTATCACATGTTACTGCTGATTTTGCCGATCGTTGTGGGACAAGCTGTAAACGTAGGAAGCGAGCAGATGTACCTTGTCTTCCCCCAGAATGTCCTTCCAGGCCGGCATCACGCCGTGGCGCCCGTGGGTGATGGTCTGTTCGACCACCTGACGGGAGCCGCCATAGAGCCAGATGTTGTTGGTGAGATCCGGTGCGCCGAAGGCGATGCCGCCCTTGGCATCCGGACCGTGGCAGGCGGCGCACATGGCAAAGCGTGCTTCCCCTTTCTTGGCTTCCACCAGATCAACCTTGCGACCGGAGAGGCTCAGCACATAGGAGGCAACCTCCTTCACCCCGTCCTGACCCAGGATCTCGCCCCAGGCGGCCATGATCCCCTGACGACCGCCCATGATGGTGGTCTTGATCTGGTCGGGTGCGCCGCCCCACTGCCATTCGCTGTCGGTCAGGTTTGGGAAACCGCGACCACCGCGGGCATCGGAGCCATGACACTGGGAACAGTTTTGCAGGAACAGGCGCTGACCCACCTTCAGGGCTTCCGGATCCTTGGCGATCTCGGTGATCTCCTTGTAGCTCTTGCCGTCAGCCTGATAGGTCAGCTCGCGGAACTTGGCGCCGTAGATCTCGTCGGCCTTGGCGAGTTCCCGGTCGTATTCCACCGCGCGTCCTTCGGCCTTGGCAGACTCGGCCGCCGCCTTGGACTCGGCCAGGGAACGCACATCCTGGTTGGAGCTCTGCCAGCCCAGCAGACCCTTGAAGTTGCCAAGGCCCGGGAAGGCGAGCAGGTAGATGAGCCCGGTGACGATGAAGAAGAGGAACATATAGGACCACCACTTCGGCAGGGGATTGTTGATCTCCTCGATGCCGTCGAAGGTGTGACCCATGGGTTTGCCCTCTTCGGCTCCCATCTTGTCCTTCATGCACCAGGCCAGCAGCAGGAAGCAGCCGAGAATGGTGCCAAGGCTTATGACGGTCACAAAAATGCTAAACAGAGTGCTCATTATTGCTTCGCTCCTGCGTTCTTGTTATCAGCACTGGGTTGCTCGTCATCGGCAAAAACCAGGTTGGCGGCCTCGTCGAAAGAAGCCTTGCGGCGCTTGCTGTAGGCCCAGACGATGATGCCAATCATGATGACCATCAGCAGCAGGGTGTACAGGCCGCGAAATGTGCCGTAATCCATATCCCGACTCCTTATTTCAGGGCATGGCCCAGTGATTGCAGATAGGCGATCAGCGCATCCAGCTCGGTCTTGCCCTTGACGGCCTCACCGGCACCGGCGATGTCGGCATCGGTATAGGGCACGCCGAAGTGATCCCGGAACAGAGCCAGCTTCTTGCCGGTCAGCTCGCCGCTCAGCACATTGGTCTCGAGCCAGGGGAAGGCCGGCATGTTGGACTCGGGCACTACGTCGCGCGGGTTGATGAGGTGGGCGCGATGCCAGTCATCGGAGTAGCGGCCGCCGACCCGGGCCAGATCCGGGCCGGTACGCTTGGAGCCCCATAGGAAGGGGTGCTCCCACACGCTCTCGCCGGCAACCGAGTAGTGGCCGTAGCGTTCGGTCTCGGCGCGGAACGGGCGGATCATCTGGCTGTGGCAGACGGTGCAGCCTTCGCGGATGTAGATGTCGCGTCCTTCCATCTGCAGGGCGGTGTAGGGCTTGAGGCCCTCCACCGGCTCGTTGGTCTGCTTCTGGAAGAACAGGGGGGTGATTTCCACCAGGCCCCCCAGGCTGATGGCGAAGATGATGCCAATGACCAGCATGGGGACGCTTTTTTCAAAAATCTCGTGACGGTTGTTGTTGCTCATGCTTTAAACCCCTTCAAATCAGGCTGGCTGTGCGACGGGTTCCAGAGAACCCTTGGGCGCAGTGACGGTGCGATAGGCGTTGTAGGCCATCAGCAGCATGCCGGTGACGAAGAAGCAGCCACCCAGGAAGCGCACGAAGTAGAAGGGATAGGAAGCTTGCAGCGCCTCCACGAAGCTGTAGGTCAGGGTGCCGTCGTCGTTGACCGCACGCCACATCAGACCCTGCATCACACCGGAAATCCACATGGCGACGATATAGAGCACGGTGCCCACGGTGGCCAGCCAGAAGTGGACGTTGATGAGCTTGATGCTGTACATGCGCCCCTGCCCGAACAGGTTCGGGATCAGGTGGTAGACGGCACCGATGGACACCATGGCAACCCAGCCCAGGGCACCGGAGTGAACGTGACCGATAGTCCAGTCGGTGTAGTGGGAGAGGGCGTTGACGGTCTTGATCGCCATCATGGGGCCTTCGAAGGTCGACATGCCGTAGAACGACAGGGAGACGATCAGGAAGCGCAGGATGGGGTCATAACGCAGCTTGTGCCAGGCACCCGAGAGGGTCATGATGCCGTTGATCATGCCGCCCCAGGAGGGCACGAACAGGATGAGGGACATCACCATGCCCAGCGACTGGGCCCAGTCAGGCAGGGCGGTATAGTGCAGGTGGTGCGGACCGGCCCAGATATAGAGGGAGATCAGCGCCCAGAAGTGCACGATGGAGAGGCGGTAGGAGTAGACGGGGCGACCCGCCTGCTTGGGCACGAAATAGTACATCATGCCAAGGAAGCCCGCTGTCAGCAGGAAGCCCACCGCGTTGTGGCCATACCACCACTGCACCATGGCATCCATGGCACCGGAGTACATGGAGTAGGACTTCATGCCGGAGAGCGGCACTTCCATGTTGTTGACGATGTGCAGTACGGCCACCGTGATGATGAAGGCACCGAAGAACCAGTTCGCCACATAGATGTGGGAGGTGGTGCGCTTGACCAGGGTGCCGAAGAAGACGATGGCATAGCTCACCCAGACCACGGCGATGGCGATGTCGATGGGCCACTCCAGCTCGGCGTACTCTTTGGAGGTGGTGTACCCCAGCGGCAGCGAGATGGCTGCAGACAGAATGATCGCCTGCCAGCCCCAGAACACGAAGGAGGCGAGGGGACCACCAAACAGTCGGACCTGACAGGTGCGCTGCACCACGTAGAAGGAGGTGGCCATCAGGGCGCTGCAACCAAATGCGAAGATGACCGCGTTGGTATGCAGGGGACGCAGACGGCTGTATGTCAGCCAGGGGGTGTCGAAGTTGAGGGCAGGCCAGATCAGCTGGGCTGCAATCAATACACCCACCGACATGCCGACGATACCCCAGACAATCGTCATGACGGTGAACTGGCGCACAACGGTGTAGTTGTACTCAGGGTGGTTTGTTGTATGGCTCATCGTTGTATTCCGCTTCCGATGCTGTTGTTTGTGTTGCCCGGTGTCCTGGGCCATTTTCACCCCGGTTTTGCAAAATCCTCTCGTTAACATCTGTTAATAAAAGGAAAAGCAAAAGGTGGTTAAATGAAAATCCATTGAGAATGATACTGAAATGACCGGTAAAATAACAGTACAAACAGTGATATATTTGGCTCCAGCGGGTCTCATGTCCGCCATTTTTTACATTGCGCCAGATCACGAAAATTACATTTTCAAAGTACCTTACAGAGCTGTTTTTTCATGAAAGAGAGACTCACTTCACGCAAAATCGTCCACCTGTCCATGGTGCTGGTCATTTTGCTCTCCCTGATGGCCTATCGAACCTGGTTTTCAGGCACAGGAAGCGACCATGCAGAGGGTACCAATGTTCAGATTTGTGATCTGTCCCACAGCCCCTGCCGCCTCATCGTCGGGGATCGCCCGCTGACGGTCAGCATCGATGGCTTGCCGATCCGCCCTGAACATGACTTTGTCCTGCGCCTTCAAGGGGGTGTGCCGGCCATCACGCCGGTCAAGGCCTGGCTCGAGGGCAAGGAGATGTTCATGGGGCTCATCCCCGTGCTGTTTGAACCCAGCCAAACGGGGTGGCGAGGGGTGACCCAGGTGGGAAGTTGTACGGCAGAGGCGATGGACTGGCTCCTGACCATCGAGTGGAGCAATGGCCAGCGCCATCAACTGACGTTGGGCGCGGCACGTTGAACGGACTCTCATCGAGCCCCAGGAGGGGGGATAATTGAAAATTGATTTGAAATTTTCAGGCAGGACGGTACCTTGCATTGATTATCAAGGAGTGAAGTTCATTTAATCATGATTGAAAAACAAGCATTTTATCGCACGCTCAACCAGCAGGCCCAGGCATTGCTGGAGGGCGAACCCGACATGATCGCCACCCTGGCAAACCTGTCTGCCCTGCTCAATCAGGAACTGGCTGACATCAACTGGGTTGGTTTCTACCTGCTGCAGGGCGAGACCCTGGTGCTCGGCCCGTTCCAGGGCAAGCCGGCCTGTGTGCGCATCCCGGTCGGGCGCGGCGTCTGTGGCACTGCGGTTGCCGAGGGCAAGACCCAGCTGGTGGACGACGTTCACCAGTTCGCGGGGCACATTGCGTGCGATGGTGCCAGCAACTCGGAAATCGTGATCCCGCTGCGCCGTGGCGGGGAGATCATCGGGGTGCTGGACATCGACAGTCCAATCTTTAACCGCTTTGACGAGCAGGACCGGATTGGCCTCGAAGAAACGGTGCAAATTTTGGAAAGCATGCTCTAAGTCATTGCTAGATGGTTCGCAAAAGGTCCCAAGCTCTCTATAATGGGGCCTTTGTTGTGTTCGGGCATGCCCGTGCGTCTATATGAAAGCCAAGGTTATACATGGAAAACACTGAAAAGCTGAAGAACAGTAAAGAGATCGTCGCCTACCTGGTCGAGAAATTCCCGGCCTGCTTCATCGCTGAAGGAGAGGCCAAGCCACTCAAGATTGGCATCTTCCAGGATCTGGCCGCGCGTCTTGCTGATGACGAGAGAGTCTCCAAGACCATGCTGCGCTCTGCTCTGCGTCAATACACCTCCAGCTGGCGTTACCTGCATGGCCTCAAGGCTGGCCAGGCCCGTGTCGATCTGGACGGCAACCCGGGCGAGCTGCTCACCGAAGAGCACATCGAGCATGCCAAACAGGCGCTCAAGGAGAGCAAGGAACGTGTCTTTGCCAGCCGCCGCACCAACACCAAGGAGAAGGAAGACAAGCCCAAGCAGCCGCGTCGCAACGCGCCGCGCAAGGCTGACGCTCCCCGCTCCGACAAGCCCAAGTCCGCCCCTGCTCCCAAGGCTGCACCGGTCGCCGATGCGCCGCTGGTGAAAGTGGATGCCGCTACCCTGAAAGTCGAGCAGGGCGTTCGCGTCGTGCTGGGCAAGTCCCCCGTGCCTGCGACCATCAAGGAAGTGACCAAGGATGACGTACAGGTTCAATTGCAGACCGGCATGATGTTGCGGGTCAAGTTCGAGCATCTGGTTCTCTAAGGAGACGAATGTTGAAGCATGGCGTGATTCGTTTTTCACTCGTTGCCTGTAGCCTGGCGCTTGCCGGGCTCGCACAGGCCATCGAGCCGGTGCTCAAGGAAAGTGATTTGCCTGTGTTGGCTCAAGAGAGCCAACATGCTACGGCCAGCAAGCGAATTGCCAATCTGTTTACCCGCTCCCACTACAAACAGTTCAAGCTGGACGACGCCTTTTCCTCCGTGATCTTTGACAAGTATCTGGAGAATCTGGACTACAGCCGCAACCTGTTTCTGGCCTCTGACATCAGCCGTTTTGAGAAATATCGTACCGGTTTTGACACCGACCTCGAGCGAGGGCGACTGGCTCCGGCCTACGAGATGTTCAACCTGAGTCAGCAGCGGCGGTACGAGCGGTTCGAATACGCCCTCAAACTGCTCGACACTCCCTTCGATTTTACCCAGAAAGACAATTACGTCTTCGATCGGGAAGGGGCTCCCTGGCCCAAGGATGAAGCCGAGCTCAACGAGCTGTGGCGTCAGCGGGTCAAGTTCGATGCCCTGAGCCTCAAGCTCAGCGGCAAGGAGTGGCCCGAGATCAAGGAGCTGCTTGGCAAGCGTTACAACAACGCCATCAAGCGGATGTCCCAGACCGAGAGCGAGGACGTGTTCCAGCTCTTCATGAACTCCTTCGCCCGCGCCATCGAACCGCACACCAGCTATCTGTCTCCGCGCAGCGCCGATCGGTTCAACACCGAGATGAACCTCTCGCTGGAAGGGATTGGGGCCGTGCTGCAGGCGGAAGATGACTTTACCGTCATCCGCTCCTTGGTGCCAGGCGGCCCGGCGGCCAAGTCCAATCACCTGAAACCCGATGACAAGATCACCGGTGTGGGGCAGGACGACGGCAAGATTGTGGATGTCATTGGCTGGCGTCTTGACGACGTGGTCGAGCTCATCAAGGGGCCCAAGGGCAGCAAGGTGAAGCTGGAGATCCAGCGCGGCAAGGGCGCGACCGCCAAGACCGAGCTGGTGGAGCTGGTGCGTGACAAGGTGCGTCTGGAAGACAGAGCCGCCAAGTCCAAGGTGATCACCGCCGAGGGCAAGAAGATCGGCGTGCTCGAGATCCCGAGCTTCTACGTCAACCTGCACGACGACGTGATCAAGGAGATCTCCAGCCTCAACAAGCAGAAGATCGACGGCCTCATCGTCGATCTGCGCGGTAACGGCGGCGGTGCCCTGACGGAAGCTTCCGCCTTGAGCGGTCTCTTCTTTGCCAGCGGCCCCGTGGTGCAGATCCGTGATCACATGGGTCGCATCACCGTCAATGGAGACGACGACGGCAATGTCTACTACGGTGGCCCCATGTCGGTGATGATCGACCGCTACAGCGCCTCGGCCTCCGAGATCTTTGCCGCCGCCATGCAGGACTATGGTCGTGCGCTGATCCTCGGCGAAAACTCGTTCGGCAAGGGGACGGTGCAGCAGCATCGCAGCCTCGCCAAGGTCTATGACTTCTACGAGCAGCCGCTGGGTCACGTGCAGTACACCATCGCCAAGTTCTACCGTATCGATGGCGGCAGCACCCAGAACAAGGGGGTTGCTCCCGATATCGCCTTCCCGACCGCAGTGGCGCCGGGTGAGACGGGGGAGAGCCGCGAGTTCAACGCCTTGCCCTGGGACAAGATTGCCTCGGCCAGCTACGAGCGACTGGGGGACTTCTCCAGCCTGCTGCCCAAGCTGAAAGCGGCCCACGAGGCGCGGATCACCAAGGATCCGGAATTTGCCTATGTGCTGCAGGACATCAAGGAGTATCAGGCGGACAAGGACAAGAAGTCGGTCTCCCTGAACGAAGCCGAGCGGCTGGCTGAACAGGCCAAACAGGACGAGAAGGCGCTGGCGCGAGCCAACGAGCGGCTGACCCGTCTTGGCAAGCCGACGGTGAAGAGCCTGGATGAACTGCCGACCGATTTCGAGGCACCTGACGAATACCAGGTGGAAGCGGCCAACATAACGGCGGATCTGGCCACCCTCAGCAAGAAGAGCTGATGCTGGCAATGGAATGACAAGGGCGACTCGGGTCGCCCTTTCTTTTGCCTGAATGCAAACTATTTGACCCTGTCCGAGCCTTGTGACAGCCTCTGACACGTCAATAACAAAGCGTGGAAGCACACAATAATGACTGAACAACCTCAGGCCATGACGGCCAAATATCGCCAGGATTACCAGGCTCCCCTCTATTGGTGTGACAGTCTGGATCTCGATTTTCAGCTGCAAGAGCCCCTGACCCGGGTCACCGCCATCTCCCGTTTGCGTCGCAGCGGCGATCACAACGAACCCCTGGTGCTGGATGGCGAGGGGCTTGACCTTGTCAGCGTCAGTGTGGATGGCGTGCCCTATCAGCAATACGAGCAGGGAGAGAGCAGCCTGACCCTGTTCAACCTGCCGGCCGAGTGCGTGCTGACCGTGGTCACCGACATCGATCCCGCCGCCAACACGGCGCTGGAGGGGCTCTACAAATCCGGCGATGCCTATTGCACCCAGTGCGAGGCCGAGGGCTTTCGTCGTATCACCTATTACATGGACAGGCCGGACATCCTGGCCCGTTACAGTACCCGCATCACCGCCGACAAGGCCAAGTACCCCTATCTGCTCTCCAACGGCAACAAGGTCGCGAGCGGCGATCTGGACGACGGTCGCCACTTCGTGCAGTGGCAGGATCCCTTCCCCAAACCGAGCTACCTCTTCGCCTTGGTGGCGGGGGACTTCGATGTGGAACGCAACCACTTCATTACCAAAAGCGGCCGCCAGGTGGCGCTCGAGATCTTCGTGGACAAGGGCAACCTGGACCGCGCCGGTTTCGCCATGGAGAGCCTCATCAACTCCATGCGCTGGGACGAGCAGCGTTTCGGCCTCGAGTATGACCTCGACATCTACATGATCGTGGCGGTGGACTTCTTCAACATGGGGGCCATGGAGAACAAGGGGCTCAACATCTTCAACTCCAAGTTCGTGCTGGCCAACCCGGCCACTGCCACCGATGCGGACTACCACGGCATCGAGCGGGTGATCGGCCACGAATATTTCCACAACTGGACCGGCAACCGCGTCACCTGCCGCGACTGGTTCCAGTTAAGCCTCAAAGAGGGACTGACGGTGTTCCGGGATCAGGAGTTCTCCTCCGATCTGGGGTCGCGCGGCGTCAACCGCATCAACAACGTGCGCACCGTGCGCGGTCCGCAGTTTGCCGAAGATGCCGGCCCCATGGCCCACCCCATCCGCCCGGATGTGGTGATCGAGATGAACAACTTCTACACCCTGACCGTCTACGAGAAGGGCTCTGAAGTGATCCGCATGATGCACACCCTGCTGGGGGAGGACGCCTTCCAGGCGGGTATGCGACTCTACTTCGAGCGTCACGACGGCTCTGCTGCCACCTGCGACGACTTCGTGCAGGCGATGGAGGATGCCTCCGGGGTGGATCTCGCTCGCTTCCGCCGCTGGTACAGCCAGTCCGGCACCCCCGAGCTCACCGTGACCGACGAATACGATGCCGAAAGCGGTGTCTATCGTCTGCACGTGAGCCAGCACACGCCGCCGACCCAGGATCAGCCACAAAAGCTGCCGCTGCATATCCCCCTCGACATCGAGCTCTACGATGCACAGGGTGCCGTCATCCCGCTGCAATACCAGGGCAAGGCCATCGGCAATGTGCTGGACGTGCTGGAAGCACAGCAGACGTTCGAATTCGATCGAGTGCCGGTCAGACCGATACCCTCCCTGCTGCGAGACTTCTCCGCCCCGGTCAAGCTGCACTATGACTACAGCGACGAGGCCCTGGCCTTCCTGATGCGTCATGCCCGCAACGAGTTTGCCCGCTGGGACGCCGCCCAGATGCTGATCAACAAGGCGGTGATCGACGGGGTGGCCCGGGTCCAGCACGGGCAGGGGGTTGAACTCTCCCACACCCTGCTGGCGGCCTTTGTCGCCATTCTGGACGAGGCTGCACTGGATCCCGCCCTCAAGGCAGAGATCCTGGCCCTGCCGGGGGAGGCGACCCTGGCCGAGCTGTTCGAGGTGGCCGACATCGACGCCATCCACCAGGTGCGCAACGGGATCCAGACCGCATTGGCCCACGCCTTCGGCGACCGCCTGCTGGCGTGCTACGAGAGCCTGCGTCTGCCGGCTTATCAGGTGGTCCATGCCGACATGGCCAAGCGGGCCCTCAAGGGTGTGGTGCTGGGTTATCTGGCGGCGCTGGATGCCGCGAAGGCCGATACCCTGGTGCGCGAGCAGTACGAGGCTGCCGACAACATGACCGACACCCTGGCGGCGCTCCAGGTGGCCAACAGCCATCTGCTGCCGTGCCGCGCCGCGCTCTTGGCCGACTTCGAAGGCAAATGGGCCCATGATGGCCTGGTACTGGACAACTGGCTGCGGTTGGTGGGGGCCAAGCCGGCCAAGGATGTGCTCCATGACGTGAAGCAGGCGATGGCGCACCCGACCTTCAGCATCCGCAACCCGAACCGGCTGCGGGCGCTCATCGGCAGCTTCGCCATGAACAACCAGGTGCAGTTCCACGCCGCCGATGGCAGCGGCTATCGCTTCCTGACCGATCTCTTGATCGAGCTCAACGAGGTCAATCCCCAGGTGGCGTCCCGCCTCATCACCCCGCTTATCCAGTTCAAGCGGCTCGATGAGGGGCGCAAGGCGCTGGTTCGCGCCGAGCTGACCCGCCTGGCCAACCTGGACGGGCTGGCGCGGGATCTGTTCGAGAAGGTGAGCAAGGCGCTGGCACAGTAAGCGCCGCGACGGCGGGCAGGGGAGCCTGGCTTTCCTGCCCGTTTTTCATGGATGACCA
Organism: Aeromonas sp. TW 6; assembly: GCF_013168745.1. Taxonomy (NCBI): domain Bacteria; kingdom Pseudomonadati; phylum Pseudomonadota; class Gammaproteobacteria; order Aeromonadales; family Aeromonadaceae; genus Aeromonas; species Aeromonas sp. TW 6. The sequence continues at coordinate 18,925 of NZ_JABERS010000016.1, forward strand.
GGAGGTGACATGAGGCAATACACTTTTCGGCTCTCCCTTGGCCGCGACGAGATCATGTTGATGTACCAGGGGCAGGTGAACCGCCTGGTGGTACGTACCGAGCAGGGTCTGACCCTGGAGCTGGGATTGGAGAAAATCCGGCGTTTTGTGTCGGAGAGCGGCGTTCACGGCTACTTTCGACTGAAAACCCAGGACGATCATCGCTTCATTTCCCTGGAACGCATAAATTAACAAAACTTGAACATCAATCCGGGTAATTATCTGCTTTAAGTCACTATCTATCCGGCAAATGGCGCGGCATCCAGTGGGATTTTCTGAATTTTGCCAACTTGGCAAAATTTATCACAACCCAAGCCGTGATCTGTCCCTTGTTTTTAACATCCCGTTATCACCTTTGCTCGCCTTCCTTGATCCAAGCCATTACACTTCGCTGCAACTCTGTACCGGTGGGCATCCTGGGTGGATGTCGCCGTGTCTGTGATGTCGTCCGATAAGGAAACTAGCAATGGCATTGAAAGACGCCCCTACCTCCGTTCTGCTCGAAAACGTTCTCAGTCTGATCCACCAGAAATTGCCGAAAAACAGTGCCTCCCTGGTCGAATGTTTCGTTGCCAAGTTCTACGGCAACATGGCCAGCACTGATCTGCATGACCGCAATGACAGCGATCTCTATGGCGCCGCCCTCAGTCTGTGGAATGCCCTCAACCACCGTACCGGCATCGAGCCCTATATCCGGGTCTACAACCCCGAGCTGACCCGCCACGGATGGCAGTCTCCCCATACCATCGTCGAGATCATCCTGCAGGATTCCCCCTTCCTGGTGGACTCCATCCGCATGGCCCTCAAGCGTCTCAATATCACCGCCCACATGATGCTGCACCAGCCGCTGCACCTGATCCGCGGCGAAGGCGGCAAGATTGGCGCCATCCTGGATCTGGACAACACCGCAGAGCAGACCTCGGTGGAAACCGCCTTCCTCATCGAAATCGATCACCTGACCGGTGAAGAGGAGATGGACGCCCTGACTGCCGAGCTCAACTCGGTGGCGCGGGAAGTGGCCCTGGCGGTGGGAGACTGGCAGCCCATGCTGACGCGCCTGAACGAGATCATCGAGGAGCTGCCCAAACGCAAGAACCCGGTCAGCCAGGCCGAGGTGGACTCCTGCGTCGCCTTCCTCAAATGGGTGGCCGCCCACAACTTCACCCTGATGGGTTATCGTCGCTACGACGTCAAGGCGGTGGAGGGGGATCACGAGATCCTGCCGCAGCCCGAGTCCAGCCTGGGGCTGATGAAGAACTCCATCAAGGACGAAGGCCAGCGCCTCGGCACCATGCCCGCCAGCGCCCGTCACGCGGCCCTCAGTTCCGACTTGCTGATCCTCACCAAGTCCAACAGCAAGTCCCGGGTGCATCGTCCGGCCTATGTGGATTACATCGGCATCAAGCGCTTCGACGAGCACGGCAAGGTGGTGGGAGAGGATCGCTTCATCGGCCTGTATGCCTCCTCCATCTACAACACCAGTGCGACCCAGATCCCCCTCATCAGCCACCGCCTCGAGCGCATCATGGCCGCCTCCGGCTTTGAATCGGGCTCTCATGCCTACAAGGCGCTGCTGAACGTGCTGGAAACCTACCCGCGCGACGAGCTGATCCAGGCCCGTGAAGAGGAGCTGCTGGCCACCGGTCTCGGCGTGCTGGAGATGCAGGAGCGGGACATGCTGCGCCTGTTCGTGCGCCGCGACGTCTACGGCCGCTTCTTCTCCTGCATGGTCTATGTCACCAAGGAGCGCTACAACACGGCGCTGCGGGTCAAGACCCAGCAGATTTTGCAGAAATATTTTGGCAGCAGCATCGATGTGGAGTTCAACGTCTACTTCACCGAGGGCGTGCTGGCACGGACCCACTACATAGTGCGGGTCAACAACAACAACGTGGATGTGGATGTGAACGAAGTACAGAACAACCTGATTGAAGCGGCCCGCAGCTGGGATGACCGCCTGGATTCCGTGCTGCTTTCCCACTATGGCGAGGCCCGCGGTAACGAGCTGCGCCGCCGTTTCAGCACCGCCTTCCCCCGTGCCTACAAGGAAGATGTGCTGCCGGGCTCTGCCGTCGCGGACATCATGGCCCTGGATGGATTGAGCGAGGCCGAGCCGCTTGGCATGCTGTTCTACCGCGCCCAGGAGGAGGAGAACGATCGCCGGGTACGCCTCAAGCTGTTCCACCGAAGCGAACCCATCCACCTCTCCGACGTCCTGCCCATGCTGGAAAACATGGGACTGCGCGTCATCGGCGAGACCCCGTATCAGGTACGGACCCCCACCGGCGAGGTGTTCTGGATCCTCGATTTCTCCATGCTGCTGCGGGGCGAGCAACCGTTCGATCTGGAGCAGAGCCAGCAGCGCTTCCAGCAGGCCTTCGCCGCCATCTGGAACAAGACCCTGGAAGATGACGGCTTCAACCGTCTGGTGCTGGGGGCCGGCCTCACCGGTCGTCAGGTATCCGTGCTGCGGGCCTATGCCAAATACATGCGCCAGACCGGCGTCTCCTTCAGTCAGTCCTATATCGAGGAGACCCTGACCCGTTATCCGGATATCGCAGAGCTGCTGTTCACTCTGTTCGAACAGCGTCTGGATCCGGCCGGCAAGCAGGACGCCAAGGTGCCATCGCAAGATGCCAAGGCATCCGCCAAGCTGCATGAGCAGCTCGCCGCCAAGCTGGATCAGGTCGCCAACCTGGATGACGATCGCATCATTCGCCGCTATGTGGAGATGATCGACGCCACCCTGCGCACCAACTACTACCAGCTGGACAAGGCGGGCAACATCAAGCCCTACATCTCCTTCAAGCTGGCCCCCTCCAGCATCACCGACATGCCGCTGCCGCTGCCGAAGTTCGAGATCTTCGTCTACTCCCCGCGAGTGGAAGGGGTACACCTGCGCTGGGGCAAGGTGGCCCGTGGCGGCCTGCGCTGGTCCGATCGCAAGGAGGACTTCCGCACCGAAGTGCTGGGTCTGGTGAAAGCCCAGCAGGTGAAGAACACCGTCATTGTGCCGGTGGGCGCCAAGGGCGGCTTCTATTGCAAGCAGATGCCGGCAGGCGCCCCCCGTGCCGTCATCCAGGAGGAGGGCAAGGCCTGCTACCGTCTGTTCATCCGCGGCCTGCTCGATGTGACCGACAACATCATCGGCGGCGAGGTGATCCCGCCAAAATCCGTGGTGCGTCACGACGAGGATGACTACTACCTGGTAGTGGCGGCCGACAAGGGCACCGCCACCTTCTCCGACATCGCCAACGAGATAAGCCTCGAATACGGCCACTGGCTCGGCGATGCGTTTGCCTCCGGCGGCTCGGTGGGCTATGACCACAAAAAGATGGGCATCACCGCCCGCGGCGCCTGGGAATCGGTCAAGCGCCACTTCCGTGAGATTGGCATCAACTGCCAGACCACCGACTTCACCTGCGTGGGTATTGGGGACATGGCCGGCGACGTGTTCGGCAACGGCATGCTGCTCTCCGAGCACATCCAGCTGGTGGGCGCCTTCAACCACATGCACATCTTCGTCGACCCGACCCCGGATGCGGCCAGGAGCTTCGTCGAGCGCAAGCGCCTGTTCGAGCTGCCGGGCTCGAGCTGGGATGACTACAACCGTGAGCTCATCTCCAAGGGGGGCGGCATCTTCCTGCGCTCGGCCAAGTCCATCAAGCTGAGCCCCGAGATGCAGACCCTGCTCGGCACTGACAAGGCCAGCATGGCGCCGAACGAGCTGATCAAGGCCCTGCTCTGTCTGAACGTGGACCTGCTCTGGAACGGCGGCATCGGCACTTATGTGAAGAGTGCCCGCGAGAGCGACGCCGACGTCGGGGATCGCAGCAACGACGTGCTGCGAGTCAACGGTCGCGATCTGCGTGCCCGCATCGTGGGCGAGGGTGGCAACCTGGGCTTCACCCAGCTCGGCCGGGTGGAGTACGCGAGCCAGGGTGGTCGCATCAACACCGACTTCACCGACAACGTGGGCGGCGTGGACTGCTCCGACAACGAGGTGAACATCAAGATCCTGCTGAACCAGCTGGTGGCCGCCGGGGATCTGACCCTCAAGCAGCGCAACCAGATGCTCTACGAGATGACGGATGCGGTGGCGCAGGTGGTCATCACCAACGCCTATCGCCAGTCCCAGTCCATCTCGGTCACGGCGTTCCGTGGCGCCGAGCAGCTCAAAGAGCAGCAGCGCTTCATCCAGGGGCTGGAGCGGGAAGGCAAGCTGGACCGCGGCCTCGAGTTCCTCCCCACCGACGAGGAGCTCTCCGAGCGGATGGCGGCGGGGCAGGGGCTGACCCGTCCCGAGCTGGCGGTGCTGGTGGCCTACGGCAAGATGGTGCTCAAAGAGCAGCTCAACTGCCCGGAAGTGACCGACGAGCCCTTCCTGGCCAACATGCTGGTCACCAGCTTCCCGACCCAGCTGCAGCAGCAGTTCGGTGCGGCCCTTGCCCAGCATCCGCTGCGCGGCGAAATCATCGCGACCCGGGTGGCCAACATGCTGGTCAACGACATGGGGCTCAACTTCGCCAGCCGGATGAAGGACGAGACCGGTGCCTCGGTGGCCGAAGTGGCCTGCTGCTTCGCCATGGCCCGCGAGGTGTTCGGCCTCAATACCCTGTGGCGCGACATCGAAGGGTGTGACAACCAGGTGGATGCCAACACCCAGCTCGAGCTGATGTTCTACAGCCGCCGCATTGTACGCCGCGCCACCCGCTGGTTCCTGCGTGCCCGCAACCGCAGCTGGAGCATCGGCGAGAACATCGCCTTCTTCCGCCCGGCCTTCGAGACCCTGGCGGAGCACCTCTACGAGGTGATGGACGAGAGCGAAGTGGCCGAGCACCAGCAGGCGGTCGCGGCCCTGGTGGCCAAAGCGGTACCCGAGCAGATTGCCCGTCAGGTAGCCCACATGAGCAGCCTGTTCTCCTGCCTGGATCTGGCGCAGATCGCCGCGGAGCACAAGACCGACATCCTGCGCGCCGCCAACGTTTACTACCGTCTCGGTGCCAAGCTGGATCTGCACTGGTTCCTCGAGCAGATCAACCATCAGCCGGTGGGCAACCACTGGCAGGCGATGGCGCGGGCCTCCTTCCGCGAAGATCTGGACTGGCAGCAACGCAGCCTCACTTCCGTGGTACTGGAAGGGTGCAAAGAGCAGGGGGAATGCGCTACCATACTGGCCGACTGGATTTCGGAGCATGAGCAGCTCTTGTCCCGTTGGACCCATATGTTGGCCGACTTCAAGACTACCAGCACCCACGAGTTCGCCAAGTTCTCGGTGGCCTTGCGAGAGTTGAACCTGCTCCAGTTGAATTGCCGAACCTCGGCATAACCCCAAAAGCCCCGGCCAGTTGCCGGGGCTTTTTTTAAGGAGCAAGCATGCTGTACCCACTCGCCAGGCATTTCCTGTTCAAACTCAATCCGGAGCAGGCTCACGATCTCTCCATCAAATATTTGCCCCGCCTTCTCGGTACACCGCTCGATTGTTTCTTCCGCAACACCCTGCCAAAACGCCCCGTCACCGTCATGGGGCTTAATTTTGCCAATCCGGTGGGCCTGGCCGCGGGATTGGATAAAGACGGGGAGTGCATCGATGCCTTCGGCGCCATGGGGTTCGGTTTCATCGAGGTCGGTACCGTGACCCCCAGACCCCAGAGCGGCAATGACAAGCCACGTCTCTTCCGGGTGATCCCGGCCGAGGGGATCATCAATCGCATGGGATTCAACAACAAGGGAGTCGATCACCTGGTGGCCAAGGTGAAAGAGGCCAAATATCAGGGGGTGATCGGCATCAATATCGGCAAGAACAAGGACACCCCCATCGAGCAGGGCAAGGATGATTACCTTCTCTGCATGGACAAGGTGTATGACCACGCCGGTTATATTGCGGTCAATATTTCCTCGCCAAACACCCCGGGTCTGCGTCAATTGCAATATGGCGATGCACTGGATGAACTGCTGGCCGCATTGAAACAGCGCCAACAGGAGCTGGCCGAGAAATATAAAAAGTATGTGCCGCTGGCCGTGAAAATTGCCCCGGATCTGTCACTCGATGAAATAGATCAGGTAGCCGCCTCTTTGATCAAGAACCGTATTGACGGTGTCATCGCCACCAATACCACTCTGGAGCGGGAGATGATATATGACATGCCCCATGCCGCAGAGGCTGGCGGGCTTAGCGGTCGTCCGCTCCAGCACAAGAGCACCGAGGTTATTCGCCACCTGGCCAAGGCCCTCGACGGCGCCCTGCCCATTATCGGTGTGGGTGGTATCGACAGCGCCATGGCGGCTCGGGAAAAACTGGCAGCGGGTGCCAGTCTTGTCCAGATTTACAGCGGCTTTATTTATAAAGGGCCGAGTCTGGTCAAAGAGATCGTTACCCATATTTAAAAAATAACCGGTTGCCCTTATTTAACGTTGCTCAAATTCTCGACATGGAATAAAGTCGAGGGACGGCTTAGATAAGGGCACCACCATGTGTATTCAACCCAATGACAATTGGCAGTGGCATTATGACGCTCAGGATGATCGCCTTATGCTGGATTTGTCCGATCGCATGATATTTGCCACCGAATATAAAGGTCGACAACTTGTTCCCTGTTCTTTCACCACCCAGCCTTTTTGCGTGGATGATGCCGCCCTCTATTACCAGTTGATGGACAAGGCCGCTGAACTCGACTGGAGTACGCCCCACCAGGTCCAGCTGGTCCTCAATGCCATCGCCGTCAGCCGTTTTTATAAACCCCTGATGCCGCAAAGCTGGTTCTTTCATGAACAGCAGGCCCATGTTATTCCGGATATGGGATCCCTGGTGTGGATGGATACGCCCCACGGTAGGGGGGAATTCATGGTCATCGAAGCCGGCGATCAGGCGAGTGTTTGCCTGAACCTGACCGACGAGCTGGTGCTGACCAACAGCAAGACGCTGCCGCGCTTTGCCGTGATCAAGGTGATGAATAACCGGATGCAAGCCAGAGTTCGGGCACAGACACAATATCGGGAAGTGGGCTGACGACGGGGCCGTTATATGGCGACGAATAAGTCCGTTATAGGCCTGCTATATTGGTCTGATATTTAAGCGCTCAGTCTCTCTCTTGTTCCATTATTTGTCTTTTTCCTTCGTCTGGTCGTCACGACCATTTTCTGCCTGGTCCGGGCAAGATTTTCGAATTCTTTACGAATGTGATGGTAGACAACTGCCAGCCAAGAGCGGGATCCTGTCGCCCGCAAGGGGGAGGGGAGCGTTTGCCGCGCCTCTTGCCGTTTATATGGCGCCTTTGTCCAAGGTTCGAGTGCCGAGCGCGGGCCGATAAGGTATAATGCGGCACTATTTTTATGGCATCCCCGTGAGCGTGATGAAAGAATTTTTTGCAACCTGCCCCAAAGGGCTGGAAAACCTGCTGGCCGTCGAGCTGACCAATCTGGGTGCAGAGCAGGTCCGTGAGACCGTGGCCGGCGTCCACTTCAAGGGCGAACTGGCCATCGGCTACAAGGCCTGTCTGTGGAGCCGCTTTGCCTCCCGAATCGTGCTTGTGCTCTCCGAGTTCCAGATGAACGACGATCTGGACCTCTACCTCGGGGCCCATACCATTCCCTGGGAAGATCACTTCTCCGGTACCGCCACCATCGCGGTGGACTTTACCGGTACCAACGCCTCCATTCGCAATACCCAGTACGGTGCCCTGAAGATCAAGGACGCCATCGTCGATCGCTTCACCAAGCGCGGTCACGTGCGCCCGGATGTGGACAAGAAGTCCCCGGACATTCGCATCATGGCGCACCTTGGCAAAGGCAAGGCCAATATCACGCTGGACTTGTCAGGCCCGGCGCTGCACCAGCGCTTCTATCGCCAGGGCACCGGCGAGGCGCCCCTCAAAGAGAACCTGGCGGCGGCCATGATTGCCCGCAGCGGCTGGGCCGGCGAGCCCATGATGGACCCCATGTGCGGCTCCGGTACCCTGCTGATTGAAGCGGCCTTCATCGCTGCCGACATGGCGCCTGCGCTGCGCCGTGAGCGCTTCGGTTTCGATCGCTGGCTGCAACACGATGGTGAACTGTGGCAGAGTCTGATGATGGAAGCCCAGGTACGTGCCAAGCGCGGCATGCAGCGCTGCGAGGTGAAACTGTTCGGTTGCGATGCGGATACCCGGGTCCTGATGAAGGCCCGTGACAACGCCAAGGCCGCCGGCGTGGATCATCTCATTACCTTCAAGCAGGCCGATGTCACCAAGCTGGAAAATCCGCTGCCAATGCCGGCTGTGGAAGGAGAGAGCCGTCAGGTCGGCATGCTTATCTCCAACCCGCCCTATGGCGAGCGTCTCGGTGAATTCCCGGCGTTGCTGGAAGTGCATCAGGCCCTTGGCGATGCCCTGCGCCGCGGCTTCCAGGGGTGGAAGGTCACCATTCTCTCCGCCTCTCCCGAACTCCTGAGCTGCCTGCGCCTGCGTGCCGACAAGCAGTATCGCCTGTTCAACGGCGCCCTCGAGTGCCAGCTGCGCAACTACCAGATCGCCCTCGATGCCGTCGCTTCCCAGAAAGAGGTGGCCCAGGACTTTGCCAACCGTCTGCGCAAGAATCTGAAGACCCTCGAGAAATGGGCGAGCAAGGAGAACCTCGATTGCTACCGCCTCTATGACGCGGACTTGCCGGAATACAACGCCGCCATCGACCGCTATCAGGATTATCTGGTGGTACAGGAGTACGCGGCGCCCAAGGACATTCCCGCCCAGAAAACCCGCCAGCGTCTGCTGGACATGGTGCAGGCCGCCATCAAGGTGACCGGCATGGACGGCGAGAAGGTGATCCTGAAGGTGCGCGAGCGCCAGGAAGGCAAACAGCAGTACCAGAAGCTCTCCGAAGAGCAGCACCGGATGGAAGTGCAGGAGTACGGTGCACGCCTCTGGGTCAACCTCTACGACTATCTGGACACCGGCCTCTTCCTCGACCACCGTCAGACCCGCCGCATGCTGGGCCAGATGGCTCGGGGCAAGCGCTTCCTGAACCTGTTCGCCTACACCGGCAGTGCCACCGTGCACGCGGGGCTCGGCGGCGCCCGCGAAACCACCACGGTGGACATGTCGCGCACCTACCTCAACTGGGCCCAGGACAACATGCGCCTCAACTCGCTGGTGGGCCGCGAGCACAAGTTCGTGCAGGCGGACTGCCTGAAGTGGTTGTCGGAAGCCGACGAGCAGTACGACCTCATCTTCATCGATCCGCCCACCTTCTCCAACTCCAAGCGGATGGACGAGAGCTTCGACGTGCAGCGGGATCACCTGCTGTTGATGCAGCACCTCAAGCGCCTGCTCGCGGCGGACGGCACCCTGGTCTTCTCCAACAACAAACGCCACTTCAAGATGGACTTGGCCGGCCTTGACGCCATCGGTCTCAAGGCGCAGAACATCACGAACAAGACCCGGCCCAAGGACTTCGAGCGCAACCAGCATATCCACAACTGCTGGATCATCACCCACGCCGAGGCACAAGGCTGATGCTGACCCTGTTTCACACCGACGGCTGCCACCTGTGCGAACAGGCGTGGACGCTGGTGGAACAGGCCGGGATGGCCGCGCAGACCCGCCGCTGCGACATCCTGGAGGAGGAGGCCTGGCTCGAGGCTTACCGGGTGCGCATCCCGGTGCTGCAAGACAGTGCCGGCCGGGAGCTGGGCTGGCCCTTCACCCTGGGGGAGCTGCAAGGCTGGCTGGCACAGGGGTGAGCAGGATTTGACGACAAAACGGGGGCAGATTCACGCTGCCGCCCGTTTTTTCATAAGCAATAAGGAACAAACATGGCTCTTTTGACATTGCACGGCGCGTCCCTGTCGTTCAGTGATTTTCCGCTGCTCGACCATGCCGAGCTCACCATAGAGCGGGGCGAGCGCCTCTGTCTGGTGGGTCGCAACGGGGCGGGCAAGTCCACCCTGATGAAGGTGATTGCCAGCGAACTGCCGCTGGACGACGGCCGTCTGGTGTTGCAACAAGATTTGAAAGTGACCCGCCTCGAGCAGGATCCGCCCGCCTCGAGCGAGATCACCGTGTTCGATTACGCCGCAGAAGGGCTGGCCGGGGTAGGGGAGCTGCTCAAGCAGTACCACCATGTCTCCCACGCCCTGGCGCACGACCCTTCCGATGCCAACATTCGCACCATGAGCCAGTTGCAGGAGCAGCTCGACTATCAGAACGGCTGGCAGTACGAAACCCGCATCAATCAGGTGCTGACCCTGCTCGATCTCGACCCTGATGTGACGCTCGACAGTCTGTCTGGCGGCTGGCTGCGCAAGGTGGCTCTGGCCCGCGCCCTGGCGTGTGACCCGGACCTGTTGCTGCTGGACGAGCCGACCAACCATCTGGACATCGATGCCATCAACTGGCTGGAAGAGTTCCTCAAGGACTTTCGTGGCGCCATCGTCTTCATCTCCCACGACCGGGAGTTCATCCACAAGCTGGCGACCCGGATCATCGATCTCGATCGCGGCGTGATCACCTCCTGGCCCGGTAACTATGACGAATATCTGCAAGGCAAGGAGGAGTGGTTGCGGGTCGAGGAGCTGAAAAACGCCGAGTTCGACCGCAAGCTGGCCCAGGAAGAGGTGTGGGTCCGCCAGGGGATCAAGGCGCGTCGTACCCGCAACGAGGGACGGGTGCGGGCCCTCAAGGCGATGCGCATGGAGCGCACCCAGCGCCGGGAACTGCAGGGCAAGGCCAAGCTGCAACTGGACGAGGCGGGCCGCTCCGGCAAGCTGATGTTCGAGACCGAGGGGCTGGGGCTGGACTTTGGTGATCGCACCCTGTTCCAGGGACTGGATCTGCAGGTGCTGCGCGGGGACAAGATTGCTCTGGTTGGCCCCAACGGCTGCGGCAAGTCGACCCTGATCAAGCTGCTGATGGGCCAGCTCGAGGCGAGCCGTGGCTCGGTGCGCCAGGGGACCAACCTGGAAGTGGCCTACTTCGATCAATACCGTGAGCAGCTCGATCCCGAGAAGACGGTGGTGGACAACGTGGGGGAGGGCAAGCAGGAGGTGATGGTTCGCGGCCGCTCCCGCCACATCCTTGGCTACCTGCAGGACTTCCTGTTCGAGCCCAAGCGGGCGCGCACCCCGGTCAAGGCCTTGTCAGGGGGCGAGAAAAACCGTCTACTGTTGGCCAAACTCTTCCTCAAACCCAGTAACTTGTTGATTCTGGATGAACCAACCAACGACCTGGATGTCGAAACGCTGGAATTGCTGGAAGAGCTGCTCACCGATTATCCGGGCACCCTGCTGCTGGTCAGCCACGATCGCCGTTTCATCGACAATACCGTGACCGGCTGCTGGCTGTTTGAAGGGGATGGACGGATCAGCGATTATGTCGGGGGCTACGCCGACATGATGGCCACACGAGCCCTGCAGGCCGCCCAACAGACGGCCAAGCCGGCCCCGGTCAAGGTGGCAGAGCCTGTCGCATCGGCAGCGGAGCCTGCGAAAACAACACGAAAACTCTCTTACAAGTTGCAACTGGAGCTGGATAATCTGCCAGCCCGGCTGGAACAGTTGGAAATGGAACTCGATGCCCTGCAGGCCGAGATTAACCACCCCGGTTTCTTCTCCCTGCCAGCAGAGCAGACCCAGCCCAAACTGGATGCATTGAATGCGGCAGAGGCCGCATTGGAACACGCCTTCTCCCGTTGGGAGGAGTTGGAAGCGTTGAAACATCAAGACTAAGGAAGTAGATGAAAAAGCAATTATCCATGCTGGCCATCCTGGTCGGCGCCAGCCTCAACGCGCAGGCGGCACAAAGCTCCTTTTTCACCATCGTCGATGACGAAGTCAAAGGCTATGCCAGCGGGATCAGCGGCGATGCCAACGGCCTCATCGGGCTCAACACCAAGAACAACATGGCGGAATACTTCTCCACCGTGCGGTTTGCCGACTTCCTGGTGGATCGTTTCCGTTTCGAGCAGGGTTGCATGCTCTCCAACTCGGTCTGCAACTCCTTCTGGAGCGACAACTCGGGCTTTGCCTACCAGTGGCGTCGCGACTTCCTGGACAAGGTGGATCAACGCAGCAACCTGGGCTACGTGACCAGCTCCGAGGTCGATGGCCTGGTGACGGCCCTCGGGGATGTTCCGGAGGATCGGGTCGGTTACAAGATGAATGGCAAGCTGCGCACCGCCTTTGCCGTGGTCAATGACGGCAACCCGGTCGAGCTCAAGGATGCGGCCAGCACCCACGGCCTGAGCGTACCCACCTCCATCAAGAAGCTGGACAACGGTCAGTATCTGGTGACCGGTACCGCGGCCAGCGACAAGTATCGCCACAAGGTGGGCGGTGATTTCTACAAGTGGTGTTTCGAGACGGGCAATGACAGCCAGTACGGTGACTTCCGCTACTGCCCCGGGGTCGATACCCAGGCGAGTTTCTGGCTGCTCAACAGCTCGGGCGGGTTCAACAAGCTGATGCAGGCCGGCACCTATGGCCATCAGCGTGACGAGGTGCTGCAAACCGCTTCTGCACTGGGCGTGGCCAAGTACAACGGCACCCTCTACGGCGTGGGCTACAGCTCTACCGGCGAGGTGGGCACCGGTGATCTGGATGGCCGCAACCTCGCCAGCTACTGGACCCTGGATACGGCTGCCGGCACCGTGGGCACCACCAAGATCATCCCGCTGCCGGATGGCGAGCCTGGCAAGGACGATGCCAAGCTGCAACACAGCTGGGCCGTGGCCGTCAACGACAACGGCTACGTGATCGGCAACCAGCGCTATCGCATCAACAAGGGTCAGAACCGCCCGGTGGAGATGTTCCTGTTCAACCTGAGCAAGCCGGGTACGGCGGCCAGCCTTCCTCTTCAAGACAAGCCGGTCTCGGGGGCAGGCTCGGAAGCGGCCGCCATCAACGAGCACAACATGGTGGTTGGCTGGCGCGACTCCCGCCATCAGACCCAACCGGTGGTCAATGGCACCAACCGCATGCAGGAAGCCTTCCTGCTGAACGCGGCCGCCCCGGCCAACAGCTGGTATCTGAACGATCTCATCTGTGGCAAGGATGACGCCGGCAACAAGCAGTGTGCCCAGAACGGCAAGTACTATCACATCGCTTATGCCAGCGGCATCAGCAGCGACGGCACCATTGCCGCGACGGCGTATCGCTATGACAGCGAGAGCGACCTCAACAAACGCGCCAACGCCACCGTGGTCGCCGTCAAACTGACGCCGGCCGTGGCGGATTATCAGGGCAATGCCCCGGCCAGCTATGTGGTCAGCAATGCGCCGGTCAACAACCAGACCGGTCAGGATGGTGGCGAGGGCGGTGGTGGCAGCCTGTTCTGGTTGACTCTGCTGGCGCTGCCCTTTGCCTGGCTGCGTCGCTATCAGCGATAAATAAGTGTCATCAAAAATTAATGCAGTTCAGTATCTTGTGTCACAACCCCTGAATAGCATGGAATTTTTGTTTGACCCTGCCTCCCCCCTGGGGTAAAGATGAAGGCGACCGGTGAAAAACTGGTCGCTTTTTTTGTTCCACGAAGAGGGTCGTAGATGATGAAGAGACAGAAACGGGACCGTCTGGAGAGAGCTCGCGCTCGTGGTTATCAGGCTGGCGTAGTCGGCAAACAGAAAGAAGCGTGTCCGTACCAGTGCCTGGATGCCAGGGGCCATTGGCTTGGTGGTTGGCGCGATGCCATGGAAGGGCGAGGCTCAGGCCTCTTCATGAAGTAACCGATACTTCATCACTCATTACAAAAGGAAAGGGGCCATCGTGGCCCCTTTACGTTGTCTCTGCTCACCCAGGAGCAGGATCAGAATGCGGTGGTGTCTTTGAACAGGCCCACTTTCAGATCGGTGGCGCTGTAGATGGGGCGACCATCCACTTCCACGACGCCATCGGCAATGCCCATGACCAGTTTGCGGTTGATGACGCGCTTGAAGGTGATTTTGTAGGTGACCTTCTTGGCCGTCGGCAGGATCTGGCCGGTGAACTTGACTTCACCGACACCCAGCGCACGTCCCTTGCCAGGACCCCCTTTCCAGCCCAGGAAGAAGCCGACCAGTTGCCACATGGCATCCAGGCCCAGGCAGCCAGGCATGACGGGATCGCCGGGGAAGTGGCAGTCGAAGAACCAGAGATCCGGCGTGATATCGAGTTCAGCCAGGATTTCACCCTTGCCGTGCTCGCCGCCATGGTCGTTGATCTTGACGATGCGATCCATCATCAGCATGTTGGGGGCGGGCAGCTGGCTGTTACCTTCACCAAATAATTCGCCACGGCTGCAGGCAAGCAGCTCTTCACGGGTAAAGGACTCTTTGCCTTGTTCGCACAGGGAGAGGCGGGGATCAGTGGTGTCGTTATCTAGGGTCACGCTGTTTATCCTTCATATGGGTCAAAGCCGGGCCAATTTAGCTTACAGATGTTCGCCAAACAACTCCGATCACTTCATTTAACGGCCAAGCAGCCGGTCCAGCAGGCTGCGCAGCAGGCCGCCACTCTTGGTTGCCGTGCCATTGAGTTCGTCCAGTCTCTCCTGGATGCGGCCAAACAGGGTATCCGGCATGTCAGGCTCCCCAGCAACGCAGCCGGTGAGCAGCTCGATTGCCTCTTCCACGTGATCCACCGGGTGGATGTGGAACTGGCCGGCCTCTACTGCCGCGATCACTTCATCAGAGAGGTTGAGCTGCTGGGCGTTGGTGCCTGGCAGCAGAATGCCTTGCTTTCCGGTGAGACCGTGGATCTTGCACACCCGGAAGAAGCCCTCAATCTTCTCGTTCACGCCGCCCACGGCCTGCACATTGCCGAACTGGTCGACCGCACCGGTCACGGCGAAGTGCTGATAGATGGGCTGGCGGGCGAGGGCGGAGAGCAGGGCACACAGGCCGGTCAGGGAGGCGCTGTCACCATCGATCTCGTGGTATGACTGCTCGAACACCAGGTTGGCCGAGAGCGGCGAGGGGTTCTCTGCGCCGAACTTGTTGGAGAGGTAGCCGTGGATGATCATCATGGCCTTGGCGTGAATGTGCCCGGCGAGCTCCGCCTTGCGCTCGATGTCAGCAACATCGCCATCCCCGAGGTGGACGGTCGCGGTGAGGCGTACCGGCTCCCCGAAGTCATAGGGATGGCCGGCCACCTGGATGACGGAAAGCCCGTTGATCTGGCCAACCTCTTCACCGTCGGTCTGCAGCAGGATCTGGCCGTCGATGACACCCTGATCCGATTGCTCCACCAGATAGTTGAGGCGGTAATCCTGTTCTTCCAGGGCGAGCAGGATATGTTCGTCAGTGACGCAGATCGCTTCCAGCTCGCGGGCCAGGCTGTCGGCCATGCGCATGATGGCGCCGAGCTGTACCTCGGAGAGGGATAGCCACTCCTGGTGGTCACACAGGCGGCTGGCATGGCGACAGAGGGCGAGGAGGGCACCTGGGGTGAAATCCAGCAGCGCCCAGCGCGCTCGCAGCCAGGCGAGATATTGCAGGAAGGCGGGGAGATCTTCCTCGATGTTCACTTCGGAGACCAGATCGGCACGCAGGAAGATGCGCTCCGCCATGTCCCTGTCCAGCATCTGGAATTCCGCCACGTCCAGCCTGTCACCGACCAGGATCAACTTGAACCGGATGGGGGTCGCCTCCGGGGTGAAGAACGGCGTCAGCGTCTTGCCTTCCTGATAGGCATTCCAGTCCAGCTCGCCTTTTTGCATGGCGTTCTTGAGCTTGAACCAGAGATGAGGCTGATCCAGCAGCTCATCAAGCTGCAGTATCAGGTAACCACCGTTGGCTTCCCGCAGCAGACCAGGTTCCAAAAGGTGCTGGTTGGCGTAAACGGAGCCTTGTTCCGTCTGATAGTTGATGGAACCGAACAAGGTATCCCAGTTCAGGTCACGGCCGTAGACGACAGGGGCTTGCTGATCCTCATGATGGATCAGCAGGTTGATGAGCACCGGGTGCTGGAACTCGAGGCCCTGGGCGACATGGGCGGCCAGATCGGAGAGGAAATCCACGATCTTGGGGTCGTTGTTCTGTTTGCGGATGATCCGGGTGACCAGCCGCTCGGCGTCGAGATGGTGGCTCATCAGCTTGAGCAGCTCACCGACCATTTCGCAGAACTCGAAACCCGAGCCCGGTTGCAGGCGCAGCCAGATGGGCTTGAAAGGGTTGTTGAGATTCTCGGTATAACAGAGATCGAACAGGTCGCCATCCTTGCCATTCGAAGAGGCGATCAGGGTCTGGCAGACATTCTCGTAATCTGCACCGGGGAAACCGTTGAGGATCATGACCGGGCAGTCACCATCAAAACTGGCCAGCCGTTTGATACCCGAAATCGCTCTGGGTTGCAGGGCGGCAAACGGAATGGGGTCGAGTTCGCCAAGTGTGGGGAACTGCTCAATCGAGAAAGCGGGTTTTAATTGTTCTGATGTTAATTCAGCCACTTAAGACATCCGGTCGGGGATAGGATCAATTGCCACCATTATACACAGTTCGGTTGAGGGTGACAGAATACCAAGATATTTCATTTAACATAATATACATTATGCGCGGTTAGATTTGGCTCATTTTGAGGGGCCGCCATCATCGTCCAGCCCAGTACCAGAGCGGCTGCGGAGGCCCCGCAATACTTTTTTAGAATGTCGTACCATTCCTGTCTGGCTTCATCTGACTTCGCTTTCACTGCATGAAGTGAAATCATCACTTCTGCTGGGTCTAGTCCGGCTTCCTTTGCCATAAAAATTGCAATCTCATCAGAGAATTGCTTGTGTCCTTTATTGATTTCGGTCAGGTAAGGACTGGTAAAACTCAATGCTTCGGCAGCTTCCTTCAGCATTGTCATGTTTTTGGCTCTCATGTAGGCCGCTAACAGCGCTTTCGAGTCCATATAACTTTCTCCTATCGGTTTTTTCAAAGTCTAACACACGGCTTTCTGGTGGCTTTTAACACATTGCAATGCGGTAACTTGAGGTTTTAACTACAGGCGTTATCACATAGCAACTAGGTAAAGTGCCATGGAACGCCAGACCTTACAGCAACAGCCCCCGGTTTACCACGTGTGCCAGCAATGCGGCGGTGAAGGCTGTGAGGCCTGTTCTTACCTCTGCATTTTGGACGGCGACATCCATCTAGACCCTGAATTGGATGATGAGATTCCCTCCTTTACGCCGATAAATGGGGTTATCGGCATCATTCCATCCTTTCAATGCCCGCTCTGTGGCAAAACTGACTTCGATTCTCCTGAAGGATGTCAGTCTTCAGCAGTTTATTCCCGTGCTGTTGGTGATTGGCTTTGCTGTATGCCTGGCCTTTCGGGTGCTGTTTCGGTGTCTAACAACTGTGGTATTGGGGGTGAAAAATGATTCGCCTCCCCTTCTATCCCTCTCAAAAGGACCTTTCCAATGCCAAATCTTCCTTTGGAGCTTGTACCATCGACGGCGAGCGATTCTCTCCTTGTAGCCTTCGTCCTCTTCCTGGTCTTCATCGCCTTGTTTCCTATGGCTATTCACATCGCGATGCTTATTTACTCCGCCTCCGCTCGTCTGAGCCGTATCTCGCAATGCTCCGCGAGCAGTGGCAGCAAGATGAAGAAGCCGCCCTCCCCTTAGACCTCAAGGCCCACTACGCCGACAAAGAGACCCATCATATTCAGGTAGGCTCGTTCGCCTACCTCGATGACGCCGCCTTACTCAAGTATGGCGACATCAACGCTCCCGAGCACTGCCAGCACCGTCATGACATGACCGTGCGCAATCACTACCTCCTGCCCTGGTTCCGTTCTGCCTACAGCCAAGCCCTTGAGTACGCCGATTTGCTCACCGCGAACCAGCGTATCAAAGAGCTTTACGACCTCATGAACGTGTCCGGCGACTGCGGTACCCTCTCCCTCACCTCTGACGATGAAGGGTTTGAGGCATTTGCTGAGCGCTTGGCCAAGCACGTGATGACCCTTCGGAGGGACTATTTCGATGGAGATGAAGAGGAATACCCGGCGTTTCGCGCTGCTCACGCCTTACTCGTTGGATACGATTTTCGAGACCCCGATTTCGACTATGACTTCGAAAATCCCGATGCTCCTCGCCCGTGCCATTGGCTCAATCGTTGGGTTGACCCTGTTCATTTGGTTCGGCTTATACGTCGTGTTGCTGCTCGCCGTCTCTTTGACGCCTCACGACTTTCTGGAATTGTTCATAAAAACGGACAGCCCTATTCACCCGATTATCTTGTCTCTCGCCGGGTACACCGTACTCGCAAGAATAGAACCACTCTTTCAGGTCTTGCTGCTGTCAGTCTTGCTGATGGTCTTCATGGATGTCCTCTCACTGATGCTATAGATGCCTCCGTCTCGAATCCTGAGGTTCAACGCGCCGAGCTGATGGCCCGTCTCAAGGGGTTTGAGCAGGTTGCCAAGCAAGAGCGCCATGCCGCCCTCTTCCTCACCTTAACCTGCCCTTCCCGTTTCCATCCCACCAGTGGTGGCAAACCTAACCCCAACTGGTTGGATGCTGGTCGTCCTACCGTCAAGGATGGGCAAGCCTATCTCAATGGCGTATGGCGCAACATTGGCCGTCGCTGCGCTGACAAGGGCACCGACGCTAACCCCAAAGAGCCAATATCTGTTTACGGATTTCGATTCGCTGAGCCTCATGCTGATGGCACCCCCCACTGGCACGCCATCATCTTTGTTCCCTACAAGCAGGCCAATGAGTTCCGCACCATCTGCCGCCGTGAGTGCTTCAAAGACTCCCCTGATGAGCCGGGTGCCCGCAAGCATCGCTTTACCTGCAAACCGTTATCTCTCAAGCGCGGCTCTGCTGTTGGCTACTGCTCCAAGTACATCGCCAAGAACGTTGACGGCTTCGCTGTTGGTGAGGATTACGAAACGGGTACGGCTGCCCTTCAAACCGTTCAGCGCGTCCTTGCCTGGAAGGGAGCCAACAACATCCGCCAGTTTCAGCAGATAGGCGGCCCCACTGTCACCTCATGGCGTGAGCTGCGCCGCATGTCTACACAGGATTACGATATGCCCGGATTTGAATCCCTTTCCCAAGCTGATTGGCTGCTCCTTGAAGCCTGCCGGCGCTCTGCTGATGCTGGTGACTGGGCCGAGTTCTGCGTTGCCATGGGCGGCATCTTCTGCCCCCGTGACCAGCAGGCCCTTCGCCCTGCTTACTCCACTCCCCGCGCCTTCACTCGCCTCAATGCTGGCAACGTGGGTCGTCCATACCACCAGAACGCCGAGGATTTCGAACTCCTCATTAGCCCCGAGGGGCGCATTACCCAGTATGGCGACAAGGCCCGCGCCACCATTGATGGCCTTCTGTTCAACCAGATCCACATCGCCACCCGCCTCAAGCGTTACCAGATCAAGAGCCTGGAAGCGTGGGAAGCCCAGAAGAAGAAAATCCTTGAAGCCGTTCGCGATTACTTCATCACCGCCACTGAGACAGGCGAATACCTCCACATGGCTGACGAGTTGTATCAGGAGGGGCGGCAGAAGCTCTTGGAAGACCTTGATAACTCCCAACTCCTTGCCCTGGACTGGGCCGACTGGCAGGAGTGGGCAGCGCGCAGCGCTGGCGACTCCTGTCCAGTCGCGCCTCCTGTCCCCTTGGACCCGTGTCAATAACTGCCCGAAGCACTCAACCACCAACTACACAACGCAACGAATCGAGGTAAGAGAATGAAAATCATCGCCCAAATCCTGTCGGCCACCGACATCACCACCGCCACCAAAGACCGCGATGGCCGCAAAGTCACGACTGGCCAGGTCAAGCTCCTCTGCACAGACCCCAGTCAGATCATTGATGTGGCCATCACTGAAGAGCAAGTCACTGCGGGATACCACGCATCCCTCAAGACTCTTGTGGGCAAAGGCCCGACCGAATTCATGGTCGAGTACCGCTCCGGTTCGTTCGGTGATGACAACAACCGTCACCGCTCCTACAACGGGTTCCGCCTCGTGGATCTCCCTGCCAGCCTCCAGGCAAAGGCGTAAGTCATGGACGTTGACTACTCCCAACTGCTGGTAGCTGCCTCCTATCTGCTGCTGTTTGCCTTCGGGTTCAACGGGGGGAATCAACGCTGATGGAACCGGTAATCGGACTGTATATCGCTGGCGGGCTGCTTGTTTGGCTCGTCGGATATGGTTCTGGCGTCGTGTATCGATACACTCGCCAGATTTTTGAAAAGGCCTCTCGCGGGTCTTGATAGTGGTAAACGCTTATCAATCTCTGATAAGTGAAACAGTAATCAAAAGGAAACTGATTATGAAAATTCGCAACATGGTTCGCAAGTACGCCGCTCCCGTTCTGGTTGCTGGCTCTGCCCTGGTCTCCGGTATCGCATCCGCTGAAATCGATGCTGCTGCCGTGACTGCCGTCAAGACTGCCGTCATCGCTGACGCTGGCACCGCTTCTGCGGCTGGCTTCGCCATCATGGCTGTTGTTCTGTCCCTGTCCATCGGCTTCGGTCTGCTCCAGACCTTCGCCCGCAAGGGTGCACAAGGCTGATCAACCTCGGGGCTTTGCCCCTGTACTGTCGGGGGGCTCTGCCCCCCTTTTTTATGGGGGATATATGCGCCCGTTCATCATACTCTTTACAGCCTTATTGACTTTCAGCGGCGGCGTGGCTGCTTTTTCCATGGCGTCTGTCATTAAGCAGGCTGAGATAATTAAGGTTAATGCTGTCACTGCTGCTACCAATACAGCAATAACAGTCAGTACCACTATTCGCGGTTTTGCCGCAAATGACCCTTATCAAATTAAAACCGTTGACGTCCCAAAAACCAGATTCATGGGGCATGTTAAAAGTAATTTGGGTTCATTGGTTAAAAAGAATGCTTGGTATGCTGGTTGGTTCGCTGCCATGGCTGCTGCTGGCTGGGCTATTGATGAACTAACAAATCAAGTTACCCAGCCCCTTACTACATGGCGTGGAACCTGTAAAAACACCACATCCCAATTCCCTGTTAACATGCCAAATACTCTTCTTATGGATTGTGCTGCTGCTATCGCTGCTATGGCCGCTAACACCCCAGATAAATATAAGTTTTCTTATTTCACAAAAAACCCTACTTCTGTTGATATATTTTTTGTGAATCAGTGGGGGCATACCCCACACCCCCGTTTGGCGCAACTTCAAAATATTCAGTCCGTTACAACCAATAACAATCCTGTATCAGAAGATCAATTATATGACTCTTTAGTAACTCGTATGCTTCAAGACCCTGTTAGCGCATCTCAGGCTTTTATGGTCCCTGACCCTTGGCCTTATCCGTATCCTGAAATTTTCCCCGACACCGTTCCCTATATCGCGGGTGTTACGCAATCAGACCAAGAGCTGCTTGATCTCTATGCTCAAGGTTTACTGCAATCCTCTAATCCTAATGCTGCCCATTACGTTTCCCCTGAGAAGCTGGCAGAGATTGCTGCTTTAGCTGGTCAGTTACAACAGGGGTTAAATCCCGAGGCTGCCGTTGATGCGGCTAACCAAGCAGCTCAATCCCCTGTTACACAAGCCCAGCTTGAGGAGATACTTAAGAAACAGGCTGCCGCTGAGGCCAAGGCTGATGCCGCTGCTGTTACACAAGCCGCCTCTGCTCTGGCTCCTGCCGCCACTGCCCTTGATAAGCTCAATGATGAAAAAGCGGACTTGGAAGGGATGATAACGGATGCCCCTACAGCGCAACCGCCTTCCACCATGCCAAATATATTTAAGTGGACCCTTCCTACTGGTAATTGTCAGCCCTACCCTTTTACGTTCACCATTCAAGCAGGCTCCGCCCATGCTGATGATAATGGGGCTTTTTGCCAAACCTATAATGAAGTTGTCCACCCTCTTATATTTTGGTTTTTGAATATGCTCACCGCCATTTACATATTTTCTATATGGTCCCGTACTATGACTTCTGTTGTTGGAGGTAGGTAATGAAACTTTTAATTGCTTTTTTGATAGAAAAGATTGGCGAGTTGTTCGCTAAAATAGTTTCTTTCTTTTCGCGCAAGGCGGCTGTTGCTGCCTTGATTCTTGCAATGACTACCATGGTTGTCACGTTTACATCAGCCATCAATGGACTGCTTGCAGGTATTTCAACATCCAGTGTTGCCAATGGTTATATCCTCTTTGGCCTCGGACTGCTTCCATCTAACACTGCCGCTTGTATTGCTGCCATAGGTGTTGCCAAGGCTGCCCAATGGCTGTTTATCTGGCAGATGGCGCTTGCCCGTTCCGCCTTTGATGGGAAATAAGGGGGTTCAATGAAAGCACCTTATTTCGTCACGGGGCCTGTTGGCGCGGGTAAGACCGTTAATATGGTCAATATCATGGTCGGGTATCTTAATGAGGGCCGTCCAGTTGCCACCAACATTGATGTTTATCCCGAGCACATGCCTCTCAATGAAATCGGTAAACAGACTCCTATCATCCGGCTTCCCGAAGAGCCCCGTTCGTCCGACCTTGAAAACCTCGGCTATGCCTATGACCGCCCCAAGAAAACCGCCCTTTGGTCTGCCGAAGAGCAGCTCTATGACGAATCCAAAAATGGCTGCCTCGCCCTGGATGAAACTGCCTTCTTCATGAATACCCGTGACTGGAACAATCCGGATCGTGCCCAGCTTATCAAGTGGCTCCGGCTTGTTCGAAAGCGCGGCTGGAATGCGTTCCTCGGTGTCCAGGATATCGAGTCTATCGACAAACAGATCGTCAATGCTCTTTGCCGCACTGTCTGCTGGTGCTACAGCACCGACACCATGTTCAGCGCTTCCATGGGGGCCAAGGGTTTCCTTGTCTACCCGCTGATCTGGTTCGCTCGTCTCTTCATCCGGTTTGTGCTCCGAGTTCCCCGTGTTCACGTTGCCAGCTACTTCAAGGGCAAGAGCAAGACCACGGGATCCCCCTGTGGCACCAAATACGCCTGGGGCCGCTGGCTCTACAAGGCCTATGACACCGCCCAGGAATTTGACGATGGCAAAGAGCTTTTTGATTTTCCGGTACGGGATTCAAAGGGTTTGTACAAGTGCCGCATCAGGCTCGGCAATGGCGAGTATAAAGAGGCCTATTTGCACCCGTCAGCCATTGATGCCACCCCCGATTGTGAGCGCATCACAGAACCCCGTTTCGTTGATATGCGGGCCTGCTATACCATCCTCCCGGCCAATTACATCCATCAGTGGTATGGTGCAAAAGACCAGGCGAAATCCCCTTCATCGGATGCGCCTCAAATCCGATTCCCGATCACCAATCCATTCCTTATCCCGCGCTACGTCATGATGAAGTGCGCTGACCATGTTGCTCGATCCCAGAACGTTCCTCTTGCTTCTGTCCTGCTGCGCTGGGGCCTTGTCAGCTACGCCACAGCACGTTCTCACCCCGAACTCGGCCCCGTCATTCGTCGGCAATATTGGTTGCGTCGTTACGGCCTCAAATCAACGGTGGATTATCATGGTCGGGTTATGCTGTAGTGTGTTTACCACACGGCAGGAGCCCAGTGATGAACAAGAACAAAAAGGACTATATCTACAATCCCAAGCTCTTCAGACGGCCCCGTGGCTCTTCCCCTACCCCACTTTCCCTAACCCCGTCAGTTAAACCGGGCAATGCGGCCTTTCTCGTCGGCCTGATGCTTGGATTTATGGCGGGATTCATCCTGGCAAAGCTGACCTGATCTCTTCCCCTTTCCTCCCTTGTTTTGTCCAAAGGAATAGCGTCTATCCATAGGGGGCGACCCTCTTTCATCGTCCTGCGCCCGAAGGGCGCCCGAGCGAAGCGAGGCTAGATGATACCCCGTCAACCCCGCCTAATCCCAAGCCGTGGCCAGTTCTTTTTTTATCCAAAACAATTGAAATTCGTATACGTAAATCATTCATCTGCTATAATGAATAATGTAAACGGAAATCAATTGGAGATACGGAAATGGCTGATGCAAAGCGTGGTGGTGCTCGTCCAGGTGCCGGACGTCCCAAGGGAGAAACAACGACGATGGTCAGGGTGCCGGATGGTTGCCTTGAGCAGGTTCGGCAATTGATTTCCGCATACAGGAATCATGAACCTTTGCCTGTTTCAGATACTCCTGTTGATAAGCCTGTTGTTCTCACTGATGCTGATAAGGCCTGGTTTATCTATGGCTCTATGTTTGCTCGTCGTACTGGTGGTGACCGAGTGCACGATACTTTCTTTTCCTTAGTCTCTGAAACTGAATACCCTTTTATTTTTCTTCTTCATCTTCTTGAAAACCTTTTAAATCTTCCTGCCCTAGATGGTTATTTTCCTTCTGAATGGTCTGATATTCGTCAGCTCCGTCAGTTTGCTAAGGAGCTGTATATTCACAATGGTCACTTGAAGTGAGGGGCGTAGCCCCTACAAGCCGCCCACTGCTGGCGATGGGGACGCCATGCGGTAGGCGGCGGAACATGCCCATCTAGACCAGAGGCGGGGCCCCCCTCCTCCTGCTAAACCGGCTTTTGAGGCTATCAGCGTTCAGAGGTAGGCAAACGCCTTAGCGCGGCATTGTCTTTCAGCGCCTTCAAGTCTTCAGACCCATAGGATTCGATGATTTCCAGACGCTGGCGCGATAGATAGGTGCCAGCAGGGGTTATCAGGTGATGGCCATTCATTCGCCAGCCATCCCAGTAGCGGGTAAAGATGGTTGGCAGCTCCCGTCCAACTGCCATCTTCATGACTCGTTTGCATACGTCTGGGATCTTTTTACCACCATCCCATAACGTGACCTCCATCACAGAAACAAAACAAAGTTTTGCTGTTTCTTCTTCACTTAAACCGCACTCAAACCACCTAAATATAAAGTTTTTTGTGATATTACGTTGCATCCGTTCATTCTCGTCCGAAACTGACAACATCGTCAGCGGGGACGGAATCGGCCCTTTAAACGTAATCATGAATTATGCGCAGTGTCGGATTTATGAGTCCCAGGGCATGGTCAATCAAGGATTGTCTTTAGGTCCCGCGTCTTGGTTATGAGTGCAGTTTTATTGTTCACCACTGGTTATCAATCATATGTACGGTCATGGTCGAGCAAGTGGTCCAGCGGCTTGCGGCTGGCACTCTCGTGACGTTCCCGGTTGCCGGTGTGCAGGTACTTGGAGGTGGTGTCGATGCTGTCATGTCCCGCATCGGCTTGTACGTGGGATAAAGGCCGGCCGTGCAGATTGATGTCATGGGTGATACCGGTATGGCGAATGGAGTGCGGCGTCAGGGTTCGCATTTCAGCGGCATCCTGATCAAAACCGTCTTGTTCGGCGAGGCTTGCGGCCTGTTCAAATACCGCCATTACCAAGTCCCGTAGCTGGCGGATACCCAGATTGGCATTGAGTTCGCCTTGTTCGCGGCCATGGGCCGCCGCCTTGTGGCGTACGAACAGCGGGGTCTGCTCCCCGGGGGCCGGCAGTGGCGAAAGTCCAAGAAAGGTACGATAGCGAGCCAGGGCTTCGAGCAGAGCCTGAGAAACGGCCACGGTGCGACGTTTACCGCCTTTGCTGCGGGGAATGTCATAACCCCAGACGCCCGTTTTGGCGTCACGTCGAAACTGGCCCATGACGGGGCTGAAACCCGGCCTGGCCGCCACCTCGGAAATCCGCAGATAACAGGCATACATCAGACAGATGAGAAAGCGGCTGCGCTCATGTTGTGCCGGGCATTCGGCAGCGAGCTGTTCGGCGGCTTGCATCACATAGGACCATTGCAGTTCGGTGAAGGATTGCGCGTCTTCACCAGCCTCCTGGGGGCCCGCACGTTTAACCCGCTGCAGCAGGAGAGCCGGATTGCGATCCATGTACTCCTCCTGGATGAGAAACTGGAAGAAGGCGGACAAAATGGCGAGTTTTGTCTTCATCGCCTGCTCACTCAGTCGATACGGCAGCTCCCGGCCCAGTTCCCGCTTGCCCAGAAACGGACGCCACAGGGGGTTTGGCAACCGTTCCCCCCACTCCTTGTCGAGCACGAACTGGGCGACGTTGCGGTAGGCAATCAGTCCGGACGGTGGCGCCTGGCAATAGTCGAGATAGCGCATCATGATGCGCCTGGTGAGATCCCTGGGGCTGATGGCCACCTCGCAAAAACACCAGTGCAAAAAAGTGGTCAGCTCACTGCGATAGGTCTTGTAGTTGTTTTCGCTGTGGCGCTGCTCCAGCAGCCAGTCGACGGCCAGCTCATACACGATCCCCGCGTCGGGGACCTTGCCAAGACTCAGGGTGGCGAGGTACTGGTTGACCTGGGGATTGCCCGCTTCAAGGTGGTCCACGCTATCGAACAGTGGCATGGCGGGTGGAAGTGCTGGATGAGTCATGATGGTGTGTGATGTCGGTTGAATGTTTTGAACGGGGCCGCAACCCCCTGATGCCGATAAATGGGGTTATCGGCATCAGGGCTTGCAGTGCGCCTTGGGGGCAACGACCTGAGGCATCTTGCTGTGATACCCCATGATGACGAGCAATCGGCATATTCAATAAATATGCGGTCTGGTTGGAAAATTCTCGGGGAAAAGAGTCGTGACAATGACTTAAGTTGCACTTTTCATGAATGAAATAGCGGGTTCTTCCTCACATCCCCTTCCCCGCCCTTTTGTCTCAAGCCACGCTCTTCAGGGGCTTCCCCTTTGGCAGTTCAGTATCCTGCTTGTCTTCTTTGGGGGAATTCCCCTGCCCTTTTCCACCGCGCAATACCTGCTGCAACTGATCCCGCTGCTCGGCCAGATAAAAGGCCAGACTCTCCTGCTGCTCCGGTGCAAGCGCGACCGGCGCACCCGCCAGCAGTGTCATCAGCTCATCGGCGGTGTCCAGCAGTTTGTCATAGGCATCCGCCTCTTTCTTGCTGGCAAAGGTCATCTTCTCCACTCCCCCACGTACCACAACATACTTGATCTCAACGGCCATCGCGGCGCCCTCCTGATGATAGTGATTGCAAGTATATGTACGTATATACAGTATTGCAAATACCCTCAGCATGTCGGCATGCATCGCCAGCCCCTGCTTGGCTGGCGGCGGCCAGTTCACAGCGGAAAACACGTCTTTTCAAAGGGGGCTGTGCAGCGCGGCAAGACAGGGCAGGCGTTTTAAGGTAAATTTCATCAATTCCTTCAACAGGTTGAATCGTATGTCGGATCCGCACTCGGTGATTGTCTGTCCGGCCTGTGACTTGCTGATCGAACGCAAGTTGCTGCCGCTGCGCCGTCACGCCCATTGCCCCCGCTGTCATCAGCATCTGTATGGGCGTTATGCCTTTCGCCCTTCCCAGTTGATGGCGCTGACCATCACCGGATTCCTGTTGCTGCCTTCCGCGTTTTTTGAGCCTTTGATCTATCTTCGTCTGGCGGGCGTGAACTCGGACGCCAACCTGATCAAGGGAATTATGATGCTGTATGCCGAGAGCGAGCTCTGGGTGGCAACACTGGTGCTCTGGTGCGCCGTGCTGGCGCCGACAGGGCTGCTGCTCGGGATCTTTGCCCTCGCCTCCGGCCTGGCCAAGCGCTGGCATCTGCTGGCGTGGACCCTCAAAGCGGTCGAGGTATTTCGCCACTGGGCCATGCTGGAGGTGTACATCGTCAGCCTGCTTGTCGCCCTGTTCAAGCTTATCGACATCGCCGACGTGCGCCTGGGAGGTGGTCTGCTAAGCCTGGGTTGTCTGATGCTGCTCAACATGACGCTGCTGATCCTTTTTGATCCTGCCCCTTACTGGGAGCGGATTCCGCTGCAACATGCCTCCCGGGAGCCGGACCATGTCCCCGATCAGCGCCCGTGAACTGGGGCTTTGCCGCTGCCATACCTGCGGGTTGCTGGTGCGCCATCAACACGGCATGAGCTGCCCTCGTTGTCACACCCCCTTGCAGATGCGCATCCCCCATTCCCTCGCCTGGTCATGGGGCCTGCTGGCGCTGGCCACCTTCATGTTGTTGCCTGCGAACCTGCTGCCCATCACCCACTTCTACAACAAGGGATTATTGCAGTCCGATACCATTTTCAGCGGTATCATGGCGCTCTATCGCAGCAAGATGTCCGGCATCGCCACCATAGTACTGACCGCGAGCATCATCGTGCCCATCGGCAAGATCCTGGGCCTTGGCTGGATCTGCTGGCAGTTGCAGCGCAGCAAGCCGGTGCGCCGCAAACGCCAGCTCGTCATGTACCGCATCATCGATTTCATCGGACGCTGGTCCATGCTGGACCTGTTCGTCATCTCGCTGATGGTGGCCCTGGTGGATCGCGGCGTGCTGCTCAACGTGCGTGCCGGCCCCGGGGCGACGGCGTTCGCCGGCGTGGTGGTGCTCACCATGATGTCGGCCAGGATGCTCGATACCCGCCTGTTGTGGGACAAGGCGGCCCGTTAATGTTTTTTGTGTCGAACGCGCTGTGCATCACAGCCAATGTAAGGAGTCGGTATGGTCGGGGCTGAGCCCGTCATTGAGAAGCACCGCTGGTTATCACCGGTCTGGTTGCTGCCCTTCATCGCCCTCTTGCTGGCGGGAGGCTTTCTCTACCAGCAGTGGACGAGCAGTGGTCAACTCATTCGCATCAACTTTGCCCAGGGCAACGGTATCTTGCCGGGCAAGACCCAGTTGCGCTATCAGGGGGTCGCCATCGGCGTGGTCCAGGAGCTGGAACTGGCACAGGATGGTCGCAAGATTGCGGTGCTGGCCAAGGTGGACAGCCGTGCCCGCTCCCTCATACGCAAGGGCTCCGACTTCTGGCTGGTGAGTCCGAAGGCGTCACTGACCGAGATCTCCGGCCTGGACACCCTGGTGTCCGGCAACTACATCAACCTGCAACCCGGACGGGAGAACAACCCGCTGGAGGATGAGTTCGATGCCCTGGATGGCCCTCCCCCCGGTTATCAGGCCCAGGGGCGAACCCTGCACCTGACAGCCGATTCTCTGGGGTCGGTGGGCATCGGTGCCAAGATCTATTTCCGCGGGCTGGAGGTGGGCAGTGTCATCAACACCCGTCTTGGGGAAGAGAACCAGAACGTGATCCTGGATCTGGTGATCGAGCCGCGCTTCGAGCACCTCGTCAAGGCGGATACCCGATTCTGGAACATCAGCGGTATCAAAGGCTCCTTCAGCCTGGCTGGCGTCAGCGTGGAAGCGGGCAGTCTCACCTCCATTCTGAGCGGCGGCATTGCGTTTGACTCCCCCAAGGATTCTCCCGTGGCGCAAAAGGGGGTCAACTTCATCCTCTACAAGGGGTTGGCCGAGGCCGCCCGGGGTGAGCGCATCACCATCCAGGCGGGGACTCTGCCCATCAAGGAAGGGATGCCCATCCTCTATGAGGGCATCGAGATTGGACGAGTCGACCCCATTCGCCTCACCGAACAGGGACGGAGCGTGACGGCCCTCATCAACCCCGAACAGGCGTTCCGGGTGACCGGCAAGAGTCGTCTGGTGTGGGAGACGGTCTCTCTCTCCCCTGCCGGGATCAAGCATGCGGATCGCCTGCTGGTCGGGCCCGCCATTCGTCTGGACTATGAACCCGGTAAACGGGTCAACACCATGACCCTGGAGAGCCAGGCACAGCGCGGCGGCATCAAGCTGACCCTGCAGGCAGAGGATCTCGCCGGTTTGAGCGAAGGGGCTCCGCTCTGGTTCAAGGGGTTGCAGATAGGTCAGCTCGGGGCACTGACCCTGGATGCCGGCGGCAATGCCAGTGTCGAGTTGCTGGTGAACGAGCGTTATCGCCATCTGCTGCAACGGGCTCGCTTCTATCGCGCCGCCCCCTTGCAGGTGGAGGCGGATCTCAGCGGTATCAAGGTGGAGACCAGCCCGGCCAGTGCCTGGTTGGCGGGGGGCATCAAGCTGGTACAGGCTGCGAAGGGTGACAGGATTGACCGCCTCTACCCCAGCCAGGAGCTGGCCCTGCTTGGGAGCCGCCATGCCAAAGCGGTCAGCTGGACGCTGCGTGCCGCTCAGGCTGATGGTATCGGTGTGGGCTCCCCCGTCCTCTACCTGGGACTGGAAGCGGGCAAGGTCAAGGCGCTGGATGCCGATGATCGCGGTGTGGCCATCACCCTGGAGATCGATGCCATCTATGCTCCTTTGCTCAAGCAGCAACCCCAGTTCTGGAAGAAGGCCGCCATCGACGGCAAGATCCGGCTCGATGGCGTGCAGGTCAAGATGGGGAACCTCGCCACCCTGCTGCGTGGTGCCATCGAATTCGACAAGCTGGGGACAGGTCGCAGCAGTCATCAGCTCTTTGACAGCAAGGAGCAGGCAAGCTCCCAGGTGCGCACCCTCACGCTCACGGCGGATCACAACCCGGGTCTCGGGGTCGGCAGCCCCATCCGCTATCGCGGAGTGGACATCGGCAAGGTGGAGCAGGTGGAACTGGACCCGACCCTGGGCCAGGTAAGCTTCAAGGCCGAGCTGAATGAGCAATATGCCGCGCGCTTCCTGCAATCCGGGGCGCGCTATGCCCTGGTGCAGGCCAAGGTCGGGCTGGGGGGCGTTGCCCACCTCGATACCCTGATCAAGGGGGCCTTTGTGGAGGCGACGCCGGGCCGGGGGGCTGGCAAGGAGACCTTCCCCTTGAGCCAGAGTGGCCCCGTCGGTCTTGCCCTGACCCTCAAGAGCCCCTCCGTCGATGGCATCAGCGTGGGCAGCCCCCTGCTGTTTCGCAAGATGGTGGTGGGCAGCGTCACCGGCGTGACCCTGGCCCGGGATGGCAGCGAGGTACTGATCGATGTGAATGTGGATGGACAGTACGCCCATCTGATACGCGCCAACAGCCGCTTCTGGAATGTCTCCGGGGTCAAGGCCGATATCGGGCTGACCGGTGGCACCATCGAGGTCGAAACGGTGCAAAGCCTGCTGGCGGGCGGGATTGCCTTCAATACGCCGGAGCGGGAGATGGGCGCGACCGTCAAGGCGGGCCATCGTTATCCGCTTCATGCCAAGGCGGAAAAAGAGTGGCTGGAGTGGAGTCCCCGCATCTTACCCTGAGTTATTTCCCTGCTCGTCAAAAACCGGCCTTGTGCCGGTTTTTTTATGGCCTCATGGACTCCCCCATCAAGAAGGGCCACGCACTGTGGTAAGATGTCACCCCTCATTTTGGGTCAGCGAGATTGCGCCGTGCACGACAACACCTACCTCCCCGATCACTTCCTGCGTCACATTGCGGAGTTCATGCCATCCCATCTCTCCATGGAGGCATTCGTGGCGAGTTGCCGGCAGCCGCTGCGGCGCAGCATCCGGGTCAACACCCTCAAGATCACGGTATCCGAGTTTGTCGCCCGCATGGTGCCGCTTGGCTGGCAGCTGGAACCCGTGCCCTGGTGTGAAGCCGGCTTCTGGCTCACCCGCAGCGATGAGAGCGTTCCCCTTGGCAACACGGCCGAGCATCTGTGCGGCCTCTTCTACATCCAGGAAGCGAGCTCCATGTTGCCGGTGACGGCGCTCTTTGCCAGTGAGCAAACCAGACGGGATGGCATGTTGCTGGACGCGGCCGCCGCCCCTGGCTCCAAGACTACCCAGATCGCGGCGCTGATGGAAAACCGCGGCATGCTGATCGCCAACGAGTTTTCCAGCAGCAGGTTGAAAGTGCTGAGCGCCAATATCCAGCGCTGCGGTGTGACCAACGTCGGCATGACCCATTTCGATGCCAAGGTCTTTGGCCAATGGCTGCCTGAAACCTTCGACGCCATCCTGCTCGACGCCCCCTGCTCCGGCGAGGGGACGGTGCGAAAAGATGAAGACGCGCTGCGCAACTGGAGTCTCGAGAGCATCGACGAGATTGCCGCGGTGCAGCGTGGCCTGCTGGAGAGCGCTTTTCACGCCCTCAAACCCGGCGGCGTACTGGTCTACTCCACCTGCACCCTGAGCCTGCAAGAGAATCAGGCCGTCTGTCAGTCGTTGCAGGAGAAGTTCGGTGATGCCTTCAGCTTTGACTCGTTGGCCGATCTCTTCCCGGGAGCGGAGAAAGCCTGTACACCGGAGGGATACCTGCATGTGTGGCCCCAGATCTTCGACAGTGAAGGCTTTTTCGTCGCCCGGTTACGCAAGCATCACTCCGTGCCCAACACCATGTTCAAACCGGGCAAGCTCGGCAAGTTCCCCTTCTCACCGCTGCCAGAGAAAGAGGCCGGCCCCATGCTGCGGGAGATTGAAGGGAATTTTGGCATCGTGCCCCATGGCCAACTGTTTGGCCGCAATGACGAGATCTGGCTCTTCCCTAACGCCTTCGAGCAGGTACAGGGGAAGCTGCGTTTTGATCGCATCGGCATCAAGCTGGCTGAAACCTTCAAGAAGGGATATCGATTGACCCATGAATGGGCTCTGGCTTACGGCCATGAGGCGAGCAAGGGATGCGTCGAGCTGGATGCCGCCAATGCCCGTGAATTCATGATGGGACGAGATGTCTGGCCAGAGCAGGATCCCGGGACTGGGGAAGTGATCGTTCGTTACCAGGGGCACCCGCTCGGCATGGGGAAATGGGTGGGGAGTCGCATCAAGAATGCCCTGCCCCGGGAGCTGGTACGGGACAACAACCTGTTCAATGCGTGAGAGTGGGGTCGCTCGAGCAAAAATAGCGCCTGTTCGAGTCTGAAAAACCCCCACTCTGGTTGAACTTTTATCCGGTTCTTGAAATGCCTAGAGCCTTGTCTAAGCTTAAGGCTATCCGCATACCAGTTAGCGCACGGCTCTGCAAGGAGCCAATTCCCCTATGCCAGGTACAAGGAATTCGTACCTGGCTTTTTTTGTCTTCCTTTTTCAATCACGCCGGTTCGATACCATCGTCTATTCGAGTATGTCTGCCGACTCGGGGATATCGCTCTGCTGCGCGTTGGTCGTTTGTTGCAGTTCGTGCTGATAGAGCAGATCGATTGCCTGCTCGATGATGGAGGCCTGACTGTCTTCCAGTTGTTGCCCCAGCATGGCCAACCGCTCTGCATGACGATTGCTTATCCAGCATTGCAACCGGCTGTGGGTTTCCTGCTTGCGCTTCACGTGCTGGCGCTGCCGTTCGGCATTCTCTTGCGCAGCGTTTTTCTTCAATTCCTGGCTATCGTGACCTTCCGACATGTCTATATCGTGAATGTTATCTCTCATTTTTCGTTGGCATCTTCTACGAAAGTAAATCGGATTACGACTCCCCCACCGTCATGATGTCTGTGGAGGACGACATGAATATATCACCAGATCAACAGGATATAATTTAACATAAAAAATGGATAAGCGCGGTTTTCTATAACAACCCATCCAGGGCGTGATCCGAGAACTTGTGTGCATCATCGAAATATTCCTGCAAGGTGCGCATGTCCTTGTGCCTTGTCACCTCGATGATCTTGTTCATCGGCTTGCCCGCCGTCACCGCCGAGGTGATGAACCCCCGCCGCAAACTGTGGCCACTGACGTGGAGATCGTCGATGGCCTGGCCGGTTCGCCGCTTGATCATCAAGTTGATACCTTGCGGCCCCAGGGGATCTGTCATCAGCTGTCCCCAGCGATTCATTCGACGAAACAGGGGGCCCTCAGCAATCCGGCTTTTTTTCAGCCATTGTTGCAGTGCAGAGACCGGGCAATACCGGGTTCCTGGAATGAGTGCTATCTCCGATTCATGGAGCTGATGTTTGCTTGGTTTGAGACAAAGGCGTATCCCCTGCCCAACAAACTGCACGTCATTCACCTCGATCCTGGCTGCTTCCGACCGGCGCAAGGCGCCACTGAACATCAGGAGCAACAGGGTGTAATCCCGAAGTCCCGCCAGGTTGCTGGTATCTATCTCGTCCAGCACGCAGGCCAATGGTTTCAGGGTCAGCGCCCCCGTTTTGCGTTTGCGGTTATCACCGAGCCGTACTATGCCCCGCATCATCTCCTTGATCTCCGCATGCTCGGTCGGCATGGGGTGGATCCCCTTCTGCTTGAAGGCATAGCGAATGCCGGCAAGCCGTCTTACCAGGGTGGCCGGTTTACGAGGTTCCCCGTTGCGAAGCTCCCCCTTTCCTTCTTCCTTGTCCAGCCAGACCCAGTTGGCCAGGACGCCATCGGCCTGATCCGCCAGAAAATTCATGATGTCGTGGTGTGTTGTCTGCAAGGGATCCAGCCCATGGAGCTGGCACCAGGAGACAAAGATGCGGGTATCTGCCTGATAGGCATTGAGGGTGGAGTCGGCTTTGGCGCTGCGCAGGAAGCGTCTTGCCCGGCTGTTCAGCTGAGGATCGAAGACGCTTTGCAAGGATTGCTGAACTGGGTTTTGAAGGCGTGGGTAGTTCACTTAACTCTATGATTTAAAGCGGAGTTTCGGTGGATCTTACAGGATCTTCCAGATCTATCAAGTATCGATAATGAATATTATCGATACTTATGAAGACTGCTTTAACCCATATCAGCTCCCTCATTTATTTCTCAAGTACCCTGTCATCTCTGCTCCGTTTTATCAGGATTGTGGATTTAATCTCATCAGTATCCACCGCAAAAAAAGTGAGAGATAACAACTTGGCATGATTGTTTTTGGATGGAATGATAGTGCTGATTGTCATAGTAAAACGCCCCGCTATGCGGGGCGTTGTCTGTTATCGCTTTGCCAACTTGAACAATTCGAAGAAATTGTGGCTGGTGGCCTCCGCCAATTCGGCGAGCGATATCTGGCGAAGATCAGCGATAAATTGGGCAACGTCGCGAACAAAGGCCGGCTCGTTCTCCCTCCCCCGGTGGGGAACCGGTGCCAAATAGGGAGAGTCGGTTTCAACCAGCAGTCGTTCCAGTGGCAACGCCTTGACCACGGCCTGCAGGGCTGAGGCGTTCTTGAAAGTGGCTATTCCCGAGATGGAAATATAGAACCCCATGGCCATCGCGGCCTCGGCCATTTCGAGGGACTCGGTGAAGCAGTGCAGCACTCCGCCCACCTGTTCGGCACCCTCCTCTCGCATGATCCGCAGCGTGTCTTCCTGGGCATCCCGGGTGTGGATGATGAGCGGTTTGTTCAGTGCCCGGGCTACCCGGATATGTTCGCGGAAAGAGGCTTGCTGTACATCCTTGTTTTCCGGTGAATAGAAGTAGTCGAGCCCGGTTTCGCCGATGGCCACCACTCTCTCATCGGCCGCCTGAGTCAGCAGCAAGGGAGCATCCACCCCGGGATCCTGATTGAGCGGGTGAACACCGCAGGAGGCAAACACCTGGGGATGGGGAGCGATGGCCTCCATCATGGTCGGGAACTGGGCCTGGGTCACACTCACGCAGAGAAAATATCCCACGCTCTGCTGCGCCGCCTTGGCCAGTACATCGGCCATGTCGGTCTGCTTGGAGCCATAACTCAAGCGATCGAGATGGCAATGGGAATCAACGAGTAACATAGACAACCTTGTTTATAACCAGCGATTGAGCCAGTTCATCAAATGGATGGTGGGATTGGAAAGCTGCCCTGGCTGACAAGCCTCTTTCAGCACAACCAGCTGCTGTTCAGCTTCCAGGAGCCGTTCGCTGGAGTGTCTCTCAGCCAGTTGCTGGCTGAGTGATGCAAGATCCGGCATCGCCAGTTGATGATGGCCGCAGCCAGCCTGAAGCTTGAGGGCATCGCACAGGAAGAGCTGCAACCAGTGCAGCCGGACCTGATTATCCTCGGCCAACTGGGCGCAGACATTCGCCGCACGGGTGGGGGCCGATGCCAGCGAGACAAATCCGTCGAGCAATGCCCGTCTGGCATCATCTTGCTGTGCTTCGATGTAGCTCAGCACCCGCAGCGGCGCACCCTGGCAGATCCGCACCTGGGCCTGGGTGGCCTGATGGCCCTGCTCGGCGAGCCAGGCAAGGGTCTCCCCCTCAGAGGGGAGCTGGCAGACATGTTTGTGACAACGGCTCAAGATGGTGGGGAGCAGGCGAGATACCCGGGATGCGATGAGCAGCAACAGACTGTCGCCAGCCGGCTCTTCCAGCGTCTTCAGCAAAGCATTCGCGGCGGACTCCGTCATGCGCTCCGCCTCCTGAATGATCACCACCTTTCCGCGACCGAGCTGGGACGTGCTCTGGAGACGGCTGCAAATCTCCCGGATGGCTTCGACACCTATGGTCTTGCCCTCGGGCCCCAGGGTGCCAAGATCCGGGTGATGCCCCTTCTCAAACAGTTGGCAGGAGTGGCACTGACCGCAGGGCTCACCTCGTTGTGGATGCTGACACAGGTGCAGTCGCGCCAGTCGCTCTGCAAGCTGCTCCTTGCCAAGGCCGGGATCGCCTAGCAGCAACCAGGCGTGCCCGAGCCGTCCGGCCCGGGCCGTCTCGCTCAAGGCATGCCAATCCGGGATCAGCCAGGGATACATAGTCCCTCGCTTGCCAGATAATGCTCAAGAGCTGCCTCGATGGCGGCTTTGACTTGCTCCGGGGGCAATCCGGCATCGATGACCTGGATGGAATCATCGGCGGCCGCCAACTCGAGGTAACGCTGGCGGGTACGTTCAAAGAAGCCGATCTGCTCCAGCTCAATCCTGTCCAGCTCGCCGCGATGGCGGGCCCGCTGCAGGCCGATGGCAGGATCAATGTCGAGATAGAGCGTCAGATCCGGCTTGAAATCCCCGAGGACCGCCCGTTTGATGGCGCCGATGAGGTTCGCATCGATGCCGCGGCCACCCCCCTGATAGGCCTGAGAGGAAAGATCGTGGCGATCGCCCACTACCCAGATGCCGTCTGCCAGGGCCGGCTTGATCCTAGTCTCCACCAGTTGTACCCGGGAGGCGTACATCAACAGCAGCTCGGCCTCGACGGTCAGGCGCTCGTCGTGTACTTCCTTGACAATGGCCCGCATTCGTTCCGCCAGCGGCGTGCCGCCCGGTTCCCGGGTGCACTCGATCCGCGCTACTCCGTGGGCTTGCAGATAGTCGGTCACATAGCGCACCGCAGAGCTCTTCCCTGCCCCTTCCAATCCTTCAATCACGATAAATTTAGACATTAGGGTTTCTTCAATATGTATTCACGCACCGCCCGATTGTGTTCATCGAGGGTCTTGGAGAAGTAGTGGGCACCGCCCCCCTTGGCAACGAAGTAGAGATAGTCGGTCGATTTGGGGTTGAGCGCCGCTTCGATGGAGGCCTTGCCCGGCATGGCGATGGGCGTCGGAGGCAGACCGTCGATCACATAGGTGTTGTAGGGGTTCACGTCGGTCAGATCGCTGCGGCGAATGTTGCCATCGTACCTCTCCTTCACCCCGTAGATGACGGTAGGGTCGGTCTGCAACTTCATGCCAAGGCGTAGACGGTTGACGAACACAGAAGCAATCTGGGCCCGTTCATCCGGTTGGCCCGTCTCTTTTTCGATGATGGAGGCCATGATGAGCGCTTCATAGGGAGTCTTGTAGGGCAGATTGGCCTGACGCTTCTCCCAGGAAGCCTCCAGGAACGTTTTCATGTCCTGATAGGCGCGGCGCAGAATGGAAAGATCGCTGGCATGAGTGGTATAGGCGTAGGTTTCCGGCAGGAACCACCCCTCCAGCTTGCCATTTTCGATGCCGAGTTCCTGAGCCAGCTCGGTTTCGCTCTGCTCCAGAGTCAGGCGCTCCAGATAGGGGGCGCTGGAAAGTTGCTTCAGCCAATCCTCAAAACGGGATCCCTCGACAAAGGTCAGGCTGAAGTGAAACTCCTTGCCGGAAGCAAAGAGAGAGAGAGTCTCCTTGAGCGGCGCCCCTTCCTTGATTTCATAAGTGCCGGACTTGATGGCCACCAGTTCGGGATGACCGCGCAACCAGAGGCGCACCGCCCAGGGGCTGGTTTCCCCCTCCCCCAGTTCGGCAATCAGGCGCGCCGCATGGGCGCCTTTTTCGACGGTAAAGAGGCGTGTTGGCCCCTTGTTGGTGAGCGTCTCCACCTGTTGCCACTTGTGATACACGTACCCTCCGGCAACGGCGACAGAGAGTGCCGCCCCCGCGAGCAGGGTGTAAAGCCGATTAAACTTCAATGACCAAGCGCTCCTGTAAACGGCGGATCAATACCGGACTGGGATAGTGCATATCCCCGATGCTGGTGACCGGGACAATCCCCATCAGGGTATTGGTCAGCCAGACCTCTTCCGCCTGCCAGAGTGACTCCAATGGAGCCTCAACGACACGCAGTTCAATGCCCATCTGTTTAAGCATCGTCATCACGCGCTTGCGCATGATGCCATCGATCCCGGCGCGGGTGAGATCCGGTGTGAACACCGTCCTGCCGCGACGCCAAAACAGATTGGCGCTGACCCCTTCTACCAGAAATCCCCGGCTGTTCAAGACTATACCTTCGACCCCGCCGCGCGCAGCAAGTTCGCGCTTCAACATCACTTGTTCGAGGCGCCCCAGCGTCTTGAGACCGGCGAGCATGGGACTGTCCCCAAGCTGCTGCTGGCATACCAGGGCATTGATGCCGGTTTGCTGCCAATCATGATAATGCTCAGGATAAGGTGCCAAAGAGACGATGCGAGTGGGCGTGTCACAGCCTGCGCCGTCATATCCCCGCCCACCGGCGCCCCGGGTCAGCATTATCTTGACGACAGCCTGTGTCTGCCCAGAAGCCAGCTGCGCCGCCTCGTCGGCAAGCAGGTCCCAGGAGTGCTCGCCAAAACCAAGCCGGGCGTTGGCATGTTGCAGCCGGGCCAGATGGTCCTGCCACCAGAGTACCTTCCCTTCCCTCACCAGCATGGTGGTGAAATGACCATCACCGTATGCCAGTCCACGATCCCTGGCTGACAGTGTTTCTGTGGGTATTCCATTAATCAGCAAGGGGATCCCTCCGATAAAAAAGGCCCGATACTGCCGTATCGGGCCTTATCATTCGCCCAGAGCGAATTATACGCGTTTGAAGATCAGGGAGCCATTGGTGCCGCCAAAACCGAAGGAATTGGAGAGGGCATATTCGAAGCTGCCGGCCTTGGCAACATGCGGCACCAGATCCAGGTCGCACTCATCATCCGGGTTGTCCAGGTTGATGGTGGGAGGCACCATCTGGTCACGCAGAGAGAGCACAGTGATGATCGCCTCGATGGCGCCAGCCGCACCCAACAGGTGGCCTGTCATGGACTTGGTGGAACTGACCATCAGGGCGCTGGCATGGTCACCAAACACCTTCTTCATGCCGCGCAGCTCTGCCACATCCCCAAGGGGCGTGGAGGTACCGTGGGCATTGATGTAACCGATCTGCTCGGGTGCGATGCCAGCATCCTTGATGGCGTTCTTCATGGCGCGTGCGCCACCATCGCCGTCCGAGGGAGGGGCCGTCATGTGATAGGCATCCCCGCTCATGCCAAAGCCGACCAGCTCGGCATAGATCTTGGCGCCGCGGGCCTTGGCATGTTCATACTCTTCCAGCACCAACACGCCGGCACCGTCGCCCAGCACGAAACCGTCGCGATCCTTGTCCCAGGGGCGGCTCGCCTTCTGCGGTTCGTCATTACGGGTGGAGAGCGCCTTGGCAGCGGCAAAGCCGCCCATGCCCATGGGGGTGGAGGCTTTCTCGGCACCACCGGCGACCATCACGTCCGCATCGCCATAGGCAATCATCCGGCCAGCCATGCCGATGGCATGGGTACCCGTGGTACAGGCGGTAGTCACGGCGATGTTCGGGCCCTGCATGCCTTTCATGATGGAAAGATGACCGGACACCATATTGATGATGGTGGACGGAACGAAGAAAGGGCTCAGCTTGCGGGGGCCGCCATTGATGAGGCTGCTGTGGTTCTGCTCAATCAGACCCAGACCGCCGATACCGGAGCCGATGGCAACGCCTACCCGCTCCGCGTTCTCTTCGCTGATGACCAGGCCGGAATCTTCCAGGGCCTGAACACCCGCCGCCACGCCATACTGGATGAAGAGATCCATCTTGCGGGCTTCTTTGCGGTTGATGCCGAACTCTTCGGGGTCGAAATCCTTGACCAGGCCTGCGAAACGGGTTGCGAACTCGCTTGCATCAAAGTGGTCGATGAGGGAAATGCCGCTCTGCCCTTTGAGCAGGGCTTGCCAGCTGGATTCGGCAGTGTTGCCTACCGGGGAAAGCATCCCCAAGCCGGTCACCACGACTCTGCGTTTTGACACTGAGGTAGTCTCCGAGAGGTGTTTTGAAAGGGGTAAACATAAAAGAAGCGGCCCTTGGGCCGCTTCTTTCAGAACAGGAATTTATTCCTGATTAGCGGTGATGTAGTCGATAGCCGCTTGAACAGTGGTGATCTTCTCGGCTTCTTCATCAGGAATTTCGGTATCGAATTCTTCTTCCAGCGCCATTACCAGTTCAACGGTATCCAAAGAGTCAGCGCCCAGGTCGTCGACGAAGGAGGCAGCGTTCTTCACGTCTTCTTCTTTAACACCCAGTTGTTCGATGATGATTTTCTTTACGCGTTCTTCGATGTTGCTCATGACCTGAATTTTCCTTTAAAAATACGCTATTGCGTCTGGTTGGGGTAGTGTATTCAATTGACGTGAGTTTGCAAGTGACTTGCCGCTGGTCAAACCACGAAATTCGCCAAACTTCGGCGTATTATCGCAAATTTGAACAGAACTCACGACAAATTGATTACACCATGTACATCCCGCCATTAACATGCAGGGTTTCGCCGGTAATATAGGCGGCATCATCCGATGCCAAGAATACCACAGCGGCAGCAATTTCTTTCGGATCGCCCAAACGGGCGGCAGGCACCTGATTCATGATGCCGGCGCGCTGCTCTTCATTGAGCGCCTTGGTCATGTCGGTCTCGATGAAACCGGGAGCAACCGCATTCACCGTGATGCCACGGGATGCCACTTCACGGGCCAGCGACTTGGTAAAGCCAACCAGACCAGCCTTGGCAGCAGCATAGTTGACCTGACCAGCGTTGCCCATGGTGCCGACTACGGAACCGATGCTGATGATGCGACCGTTGCGCTTTTTCATCATGGCACGCAATACCGGCTTGCTCAGACGGTACAGGGAGGTGAGATTGGTGTCGATGATCTCGTTCCACTCGTCATCCTTCATCCGCATCAGCAGGTTGTCGCGGGTGATGCCGGCGTTGTTGATCAGGATGTCGATGTCGCCAAAACGCGCCTTGATGGCGGCGAAGACGGTTTCGATGGATTCCTGACTGGTCACGTTCAGTGCCATGCCGCAGCCTTGCTCACCCAGGTAAGCACTGATCGCTTCGGCACCGCTCTCGCTGGTCGCGGTCCCCACGACTTTGGCGCCACGAGCAGCAAACGTCTCCGCAATCGCACGACCAATGCCACGGCTGGCGCCAGTGACCAACACAACCTTATCGGTAAAACTCATGACTTGCTCCTGTTTACTTGATCTGGGCCAGCGCCTGCTCGAACGAGGCGGCGTCGTTGGCGTGAATACCTTCCACTCGCGCATCGATGCGCTTGGCCAGGCCGGTCAATACCTTGCCCGGGCCCATCTCGATTTCGAGGGTAACACCGTCGTTGGCCATGCGCTCTACCGTTTCCGTCCAGCGAACCGGGCTGAACAGCTGACGCACCAGGGCTTGCTTGATGGCGGCAGGATCCTGCTCACAAGAGACGTCGACATTATTGATGACGGCGATGGCAGGAACCTTGATCTCGATCCCATCCAGGGCGGCGGCCAGCTTTTCTGCGGCCGGTTTCATCAGGGCGCAGTGGGAGGGCACGGAGACCGGCAGCGGCAGGGCACGCTTGGCACCTGACTCTTTCATCAGCACGTTGGCACGCTCGACCGCCTCTTTGTGGCCGGCGATGACCACCTGGCCTGGAGAGTTGAAGTTGACCGGAGAGACCACCTGCCCCTGGGCCGCTTTCTCACAGTTGGCAGCGATGCTTTCGTTGTCCAGACCGATGATGGCAGCCATGGCGCCAGTGCCTTCCGGTACGGCTTCCTGCATGGCCAGACCACGCAGCTCGACCAGTTTGACGGCATCGGCAAACGCCAGCGCGCCGCTGCACACCAGAGCGGAGTATTCCCCCAGGCTGTGGCCGGCCATCACGGCAGGGGTTGCCCCGCCTTGTTGTTGCCACAGGCGCCACAGCGCGACGGAGGCGGTCAACAGCGCTGGCTGGGTACGCCAGGTCTTGTTGAGATCCTCGGCCGGGCCTGCCATAACCAGGGCAAACAGGTCATAACCCAGCACCTGGCTCGCCTCGGCGAAGGTCTCTTTAATCACGGCGTGTTGCTCGGCCAGCTCGGCCAGCATGCCGACGCTCTGGGAGCCTTGTCCCGGGAAGGCAATGGCAAATCGGGTCATCATTGATTCCTTTAAGGTAAGACGAATTCGGTAAGCGGGCGCCCGAGGACCGGGCACCGCTCGGTATCAGAGGCGAACCAGCGCAGAGCCCCAGGCAAAACCGCCGCCGAAGGCTTCCAGCAGGACCAGCTGGCCGGGTTTGATGCGACCATCGCGCACCCCTTCATCGAAGGCGATGGGCACGGAGGCCGCGGAGGTATTGCCATGACGATCCAGGGTCAGGATCACCTTGTCGAGCCCCATGCCGAGTTTCTTCGCGGTGGCATTGATGATGCGGAAGTTGGCTTGATGGGGCACCAGCCAGTCCAGCTCGCTCGGCTCGACGTTGGCCGCAGCCAGGGTTTCGGTCACGATCTCGCTAAGGCGTGTCACCGCCACCTTGAAGACATCGTTGCCCTTCATGTACATGTAGGCTTCGAGCTCAGCACCCGGCATGCCGCGACGGGGCTGCGGCAGTTTGAGCAGCTCGCCATAACGGCCATCGGCATGCAGATGGGTGGAGAGGATCCCAGGAGTGTCGCTGGCACCGATGACCACGGCCCCTGCCCCATCCCCGAACAGGATGATGGTGCCGCGATCCTCGGGATCGCACATGCGTGACAGCACGTCCGCACCGACAACCAGCACGTGGCGAGCAGCGCCGGATTTGACGAACTGATCGGCGATGGCGAGAGCATATGTAAAGCCGGCACAGGCGGCGGCTACGTCAAACGCCGGGATCCCCGGTACGTCAAGCAGCCCCTGCAGTTCACAGGCAGCAGCTGGGAAGGCATTCTCTGCGCTGGTAGTGGCCAGCACTATCATGTCCAGATCGGCGGCAGTCAGACCTGCCGCATCAAGCGCACGCAAGGCCGCCTGATGAGAAAGGGTCGCGACGGTTTCGTCGGCTCCGGCGATACGGCGTTCACGGATCCCGGTGCGTTCCACGATCCATTCGTCACTGGTTTCAACCATCTGTTCAAGATCGGCGTTGGTACGAACCGAACTCGGCAGATAACTGCCAGTACCCAGAATTTTGCTATGCATAGAGTTTTATAAATCCCTGTCGGAAAAGACAGATTCAAGGCGATCTGCAATTTGCAATGGAAGTTGATGTCTGGCTTCTTGTGCGGCCAGCAGAATCGCATGACACAGAGCGCGGCGCTCGGCCCGCCCATGGCTTTTTACCACAATGCCGCGCAATCCTAACAGACTCGCGCCATTATACTGGTCGGGGTTCAGGTAAGAGAAACGCCGTTTGAACATAAATCCGGCGAGTCGACCAAGAAAACTGCGTTTTTTGCGCGGATATCCGGCCAGTTCGGCCATCATCCG
Organism: Aeromonas sp. TW 6; assembly: GCF_013168745.1. NCBI lineage: Bacteria > Pseudomonadati > Pseudomonadota > Gammaproteobacteria > Aeromonadales > Aeromonadaceae > Aeromonas > Aeromonas sp. TW 6. Next base: position 62,366 of record NZ_JABERS010000016.1, read on the forward strand.
CACCACCCCCTCCGCGGTCTTGAGCGCCACGTTGCCCACGAAACCGTCGCAGACGATCACGTCGCACTCGCCGCTGAAGATCCTGTCCCCCTCAATGAAACCGACAAAATTTAGGGCGGAGCATTGGCGCAGCAACTCGGCGCTGTGGCGCACCAGGTCGTTGCCCTTGATCTCCTCCTCCCCTACGTTGAGCAGTGCCACTCTGGGTGAAGGTATCCCCTCCACCTTCTCTGCGACTACGGCGCCCATCACGGCAAATTGCAGCAGGGTGTCGGCATCGCAGCTCACGTTCGCACCCAGATCCAGCATCACGGTCCGCTTTCCACTCAATGTGGGCAGCGCCTTGATGAGGGCTGGCCGGTCAACACCGGGCAAGGATTTGAGCACGCACTTGGCCATGGCCATCAAGGCACCGGTGTTGCCTGCACTGACACAGGCATCGGCAGCGCCGCTCTTGACCAGATCCAGGGTCACGCGCATGGAGGAGTCTTTCAGGGTACGCAGCGCCACGATAGGCTTTTCGCCCATGCCCACGACCTGGGAGGCATGCACGAGACGAACGCGAGGGTGGTTGAGCAAGCCATGTTGCTGCAGAAGAGAGGCGGTCTGGTGTTGATCACCGACCAGAACAAGTTTTAGCTGGGGTAGAAGAGACAGTGCCTGCACGGCGGCAGGCACTGTTTCCGAGGGGCCGATATCTCCCCCCATTATGTCTAGCGCGACAGTTTGCGTAGACAAAGGCAATCCTTAAGCGATTACCTTTTTACCGCGGTAGAAACCATCGGCAGTCACGTGGTGACGACGATGAATTTCGCCACTGGTCTGATCAACAGTCAGGGCAGCGGTGGTCAGCGCATCGTGGGAACGACGCATGCCACGCTTGGCGCGGGTTTTACGGTTCTGTTGTACGGCCATGGTAGGCTAACTCCTAAAATTCACTTACGTTTGAGCGCTTCAAGAACTGCAAAGGGATTCGGCCGCTCATCAGCAGGTTCGATTTCACCCCAGGTCATCTCCATGTTTCCTCTGGGACACACATCCACCGGATGCATGGCTACCTGAGGCAACGAGAGGATGAGTTCATCCTCCAGGATTTGATGAAGATCTATCTCGCCGTTTTCGTCCAACTCAATGGGCTCATAAGCTTCCGGCAGTTCTTCCTCGTTTGTTCTTTCGAACAGCGGAGTGTAAATAAAACTAGCTTCACAAAGGTGTTCAAACGTCTCACCACAACGCTGGCAAACCAGGTCGACCTTGGCATGGGCAGTGCCTTTCATAACGGTCAACTTCTGGACATCTTTGCCAAAGTGCAGTGTGACATCCACATCACTTCGCAAGCCTTCGGTTGATTCCTCCAGCCTGGGCATCTGCGACTTTTCCACTATCCCGACATAATCGAGTAGCTTCAAGGCATTACGGACTGGATCAACCTTAACGGGCAACTTCACCTTTTGCATAGGGCGCGAATATTATAGGTCCAACAAGGGATAGTCAAAGGAAAAAGTCCTTACCGCCGATGATTTTACCTTCACAGGCCCCTGCAAGAGGAACTTGTGCTCATCGGTGGCCGATTATGCCATATCGTGCAGGATCTGGCACAGGATCCTGTTCCCCTCTCCTGTCTGTCCACCGGATGTGCTCCTTGGTGTCTCATCAGGTGGCAGAACAGCGCGGGTCTCTCCCCAGCAGGCCTGGTGTCGCAGCCACTCTGGGCTCGGCTTCCATCAGTCTGCGTATGGCTTTGAAACTGCCCACGGCAGCCTTGATGGCAATGGGATTGACCAGCCAGCCCGGCAAGATGTTGCCCGGGTTGGTATAGGTTTCGAGCCGAACGAGTGTGCTGCCATCCCGTTGGGGTAGCGCCTCCCACCGTCCAGCGCTTTCCTGGATCCGGAACAGCCCTGCATGCAATGGCAGGGCATTCGGCTCTGCCCACACCTCGAGAGTCAGGCCGCAATCGATGCGTCGACTCAAATGGGAGCGGGTGATGAGCTCCCTGTCTTGCACCGGCCAGGGAGACGCCAGGCGGGTATAGACCAGATCATCGTCGGGACCAGATCTGGCCAGCACCCTGACTTCACGGCTCTGGGGCAACCACTCTTAATGGCGCACCGTGTTGCGCAGTACCGTGATCAGCGCGCCAGGATCGGCATTCACGCGCATCTCCAGACGTAAGGCCTGAAAAGAGGTCGGAGGATGTGGCTGGGTCCAAAGCATCACCCCCTCATCCCCCTGGCGAAGTTGCCATGTCCCTGCCCAGCTGGCGAAGGAGATCAGTGCCATGACCAAGGCCGCATATCGTGTCATCACGCTCAATTCCGATCTCTTGTGTTTGTGCTGTGGTTTCCTCAGCATGCATGCTTCCCGCTAATTAGGCGAGTCCCGCTGTAGACATCTCCTGTTTGCGTGGCCCCATCTGCACAGATAGAATCAACCAATTGATTTATAAATGGATATCATCAAAACATGCAGCCTTCCTTGATCCTCGCGTCCACCTCGTCCTACCGCAAGACCTTGCTGGAAAAACTCGGTCAGCCATTTCACTGTGCTGCGCCTCAAGTCGATGAGACGGCGCGACACGGGGAGACCGCAGAAGCTCTGGTCAGCAGATTGGCGTTTGCCAAGGCGAATGCCGTTGCCGCTGACCGTGATCAAGGATTGATCATCGGTTCAGATCAGGTGTGCGTCTGTGACGGGCAGATCCTCGGCAAACCCGGCACGGTGGAGAAGGCGGTCGAGCAGTTGCTGCGGGCACAAGGCAAGCGCGTCATCTTTTACACCGGGCTGTGCGTGATCAATGCTGCAAATGGCCATGCCGAGCAGCTCGTCGAGCCTTTCACCGTGCATTTTCGTTCGCTCGATGAAGCCGCCATCCGTCGCTATGTGGAGGCCGAACGTCCTCTGGATTGTGCCGGCAGCTTCAAGTGCGAGGGAATGGGCATCGTCTTGTTCAAGGCGCTGGAGGGGCGTGATCCCAACGCCCTTGTCGGTCTTCCCCTGATAGGCTTGGTTGATCTCCTGGGTCGCCACGGCCTGGCTCTCCCATAACAAGAACTCTGCCATGAAAAACGGGAGCCAAGGCTCCCGTTTTTCATGGTTGTCAGCGTGGCAGCTTGGCGAGGAACGCCTCAAGCTCCGGTGACAATGGCGCTTCCACCTGCATCTCCCGGTCGTCCACCGGATGAGTAAAGGTGAGCTTCCAGGCGTGCAGGAACAAACGCTTTAGCCCCTGCCCTCGCATCTTTTCATCAAACCCGGCCTCACCATATTTGTCATCGCAGGCGATGGGATGGCCGGCGTGCTGGGTGTGGACACGGATCTGGTGAGTACGGCCAGTGATGGGACTGCACTCGACCAGTGTGGCCTCGGCAAACTGACGGGTAATCCGGAACCGGGTCTCGGAAGGTTTGCCATCGCTGCTGACCCGCACCACCCGCTCGCCGGATTGCAGATCATTTTTGCGAAGTGGCGCATTGACCACCTTGACGTGGGGTTGCCACTGGCCGCGCACCAGCGCCAGATACTGCTTGCGCATGGTCTTGACCCGCAACTGCTCGTGCAGGCTGCGCAGGGCACTGCGCTTCTTGGCAACCAGCAGCACGCCGGAGGTGTCGCGATCCAGCCGGTGCACCAGTTCGAGGAAACGGGCTTCGGGGCGCAGAGCACGCAGCCCTTCGATGACGCCAAAACTGAGGCCGCTGCCGCCGTGCACTGCCATGCCGGACGGCTTGTTTAGCACTATCATGGCGTCGTCTTCAAACAGGATCTGGCTCTCCAGACGCTGGATGCTGCCGAGGTTGGCAGAAGGCAACTCATTCTTCTCGGCCACACGCACGGGGGGCACCCGCACCTCGTCACCGGCACAAAGCTTGTATTCCGGTTTGATGCGCTTCTTGTTGACCCGCACCTCCCCTTTTCGAAGGATGCGATAAATCAGGCTCTTGGGGACGCCCTTTAACTGAGTCTTGAGAAAATTGTCGATGCGCTGCCCGTCATGCTCAGCTTCGATGGTGAGCAGCTGCACTTGTTGATGTATCTGTGTCATGGCGCGGATTTTAACACCGCCGACAGCCCTTGGCTGCATGCTTTGTTAAAAAATGGCGTCTTGCTATAAAAGTGGTTTAAATGGGATAATAAACAAGGTTTTGTCATTGTGTTCAAGCCTTGTACTAAGTGGCCAAAATGTATGCCACCCAATCCCGAAACACCGTGTATACAAGAACATGACGGTTCCCGGGTGCGAGGTACAACGCATGGAGAACACAAACAGAGCCGACGTAAATTGTCTCCACATCGGTATCCTTAATTCACGCCCTCTCGAGAAGGCTGAACCAGAGTGCCCTTAGTTTGCGCCTCATGCATACCCCAACCGGGAGGTTGCCCCAGCATGCTGAAGACCCGAGGCCGGCGCCGGCAGGACCCAGTGGAGGAATCAAAATGACAAAATAATGAGAACTCAATGAAAAGAATGCTAATCAACGCGACTCAGGAAGAGGAGTTGCGCGTAGCGCTGGTTGACGGACAACAGCTCTACGATTTGGATATTGAAAGTCCGGGACACGAGCAGAAAAAAGCGAACATTTACAAGGGCAAAATCACCCGAGTAGAACCCAGTCTCGAAGCTGCTTTTGTTGACTATGGCGCCGAACGCCACGGTTTCCTGCCGTTAAAGGAAATCGCCCGCAATTACTTCCCCTCCGGTTACTCCTATCAGGGTCGTCCCAACATCAAAGAAGTGGTCCGCGAAGGCCAGGAAGTGATTGTCCAGATCGACAAGGAAGAGCGTGGTACCAAGGGTGCAGCCCTCACCACCTTCATCAGTCTGGCTGGCAGCTACCTGGTGCTGATGCCGAACAACCCCCGTGCCGGCGGCATCTCCCGTCGCATCGAGGGTGACGAGCGGACCGAGCTGAAGGAAGCCCTGAGCGGACTGACCGTACCGGACGGCATGGGCCTCATCGTGCGCACCGCCGGTGTGGGCAAGTCCCCGGAAGAGCTGGAGTGGGATCTGAACGTTCTGCTCAATCACTGGGACTCCATCCATAAGGCGTCACAACAACGTTCCGCTCCGGTGCTCATTCACCAGGAGAGCAACGTCATCGTGCGCGCCATCCGTGACTATCTGCGTCGCGATGTGGGCGAGATCCTGATCGACAACCCGGTCATCTTCGAGCGCGCCAAGTCACATATCGAGCTGGTCCGTCCCGATTTCCTCAATCGCGTGAAGCTCTACAAGGGTGATGTCGCCCTGTTCAACCACTTCCAGATCGAGAGCCAGATCGAGTCAGCCTTCCAGCGCGAAGTGCGCCTGCCCTCCGGCGGCAGCATCGTCATCGATCCGACCGAAGCACTGACCTCCATCGATATCAACTCCTCCCGCGCCACCAAGGGCTGCGATATCGAAGAGACCGCCCTGCAGACCAACCTGGAAGCGGCCGATGAGATCGCTCGCCAGCTGCGCCTGCGTGACCTAGGTGGCCTGATTGTCATCGACTTCATCGACATGACCCCGCTTCGCCATCAGCGCGAAGTGGAAAACCGTCTGCGTGAAGCGGTGCATCAGGATCGTGCCCGTATCCAGCTGGGCCGTATCTCCCGTTTCGGTCTGCTGGAGATGTCTCGCCAGCGTCTGCGTCCCTCCCTCAACGAGTCCAGCAGCCATATCTGCCCCCGTTGCCAGGGTCAGGGGGTCATCCGTGACAACGAATCCCTCGCCCTGTCCATCCTGCGTCTCATCGAAGAAGAGGCCATGAAGGACAACACCGAGCAGGTGCATGCCCAGGTGCCGGTCGATGTGGCCGCCTATCTGCTCAACGAGAAGCGTACCTCCATCGCCAATCTGGAACAGCGCAATGATGTGCGTGTCTACATCATTCCGAACCAGCATCTGGAAACCCCGCACTACGAAGTGACCCGCATCCGTCAGAACGAGATCCCAGAAGCGGCCAGCTACGAGCTCAAAACCGAGATTGCCAAGCCGGTCTACCAGCCGCGCCAAGCTCAGGTAGTCGAGCGTGAACAACCGCTGCTGCAAGGGTTTGCCCCGGCTCCTCAGCCGGTTGCGCCCGCCGCCCCGGCTCCTGTTGCGACTCCCGCTCCGGTTGCAGAACAAGTCGGCTTCTTTGGCAAGCTGGCCAAGGCCTTCTCCGGCCTGTTCGGTGCCTCCTCCGATGCGGCTCCGGCCGAGGTGAAGGCGCCTGCCGACAAACCGGCCGCCCAGCGCGAAGCTCGCAAGGATGACGGGCACCGTCACCAGCGCGATGAATCCCGCAGCCGTGGTCAACGTGGTCGTCGCGACGACAACCGCGGCAGTCGCAATGCCGAGGCCGGCGAGAAGCGTGAAGGCGCAGCCAGCCGCGAGAGCAGTGATCGCAATCGTCGCCCGCGCAAAGAGCGTGAGCCTCGTCAAGAGCGGGAACCGCGCCAGGAACGGGAACCCCGTGGCGAAGTGCGCACCGAGCAGCGCATGGAGCGTGAGCCTCGCGAACCCCGCCAGGAGCGCGAACCTCGTGCCCCGCGTCCGGCTCGTGAACCTCGCGCCCCCCGCGAACCCCGTGCAGAGGTGATCGTCGAGGCGGTTGATACCGTTGATACTGCGGTCGCCAGCGCTGAACCGCGTCAGGAAAAAGAGCAAAAAGTGGCCGAGCGCCGCGAACGTCGCCAACTGCGCAAGCAGATCCGTGTCGATGTCGCCGCGACCGACACCCCTGCCCTGCCGACTGACGAGCAAATCATCGATGTCGCCGACGTGCAAGCCGCCGCTGAGCAGCAAGAAGAGCAAGGCGAAGGTCAGCGTCGTTCCCGCCGTACCCCGCGCAATCAGCGCATCGAAGGGCAACGTCGCAAGCGCATCAACGAAGAGGCTCGTGGCCAGCGTGAAGACGAAGCACAAGGTGAAGTGCAGCTGACTACCGCGGCCCAGGCCGATGCGGCTCAGGTGAAGGTGGAAGAACCGGTTGTGCCTGTCATCACCATTCCGAGCGCAGAAGCGGTTGCAGCAGCCCTGCAGGCCTCCGCCGCTCTGACCGAGCACGTGGTGGCTGAAGCCGTTGCTGAGGAAGCGGCAGAGCAAGCACTGGCAGCCCAGGCAGTGGACGCGCCCTCCACTGACGAAGTTGAACAGGCTGCGCAAGCAGACGCTGAACCCGCCGCCGAAGTGGCAGTTGTCGAACCCGAGATGGTCGAACCTATCGTCGACACCGCCTCTCATGACGAACCTGTAGCCTTGATCGACGCTGTCGAGCAGACCCAGCAAGTGGAGGCCATCCCAGAAGAGGTTGCACCGGTTGCTGAAGCGGCACCTGTCGTGATCGCTGAGGAGACGGCCACCGCCGAGGCGAAGGTCGTCGAGATGCCGGCTGCAGTGGTGCAAACCGAGCCAGCAACCAGCCCCGAAGTGAAGGTCAGCAAGGGTGCCGGTGTATTGGCCCGTGCCCGCAAGGCTTATGCCCCCATGGCAACGCCGGCTGCGGCTCCTGCCCCGACACCCCGTGAACCCGTGGAGTACGCTCCCCTGGTACGCAGCGAAGTCGTGACCTCCGGTCGCCACGGTGGCAGCACCGCTGCCAGCAACGTGGCAACCAGCCCGGCCGGTCGCCCCTGAGCAGACTCGTTAGTCTGAATAAAGAGCCACACATCGTGTGGCTCTTTTTTTTCTCTTTTTTGGGGCTGACATCGCCTTGCTCTCCCCCCTGCCCGTTCGATATCCGCCGCTTTCCCGATGTTCAGCGACCACAGACACCCAGTCCAAACAAGACGTGAATAACACACCAGACAGAGGATTCATCTCTGTCAAAGCATCACGACATGCTCTGCTTTGTCGACAGGGTCCGTGCATTGACAGCATATGAAGCCATTGGCAAACAGTCTGGCAGCGTTCCCCTTTGGTAGCACAGTCGGTGTATTCAGTGGTGGCTGAGACAACCCAGGTTGAACGGGAATGCCAGACATAGGGCAACCTGTGGCACTCTTCACTCTCATCATTTCTGGTGAGGATCATAGACCCGTTGAACGCCCTCCCTTCAGCTTCACGTGCAAGGGTCGGCTCGTAACAAGGATGCTGCCCTCACTGTGCACAACAGGTGGTTCAGGGATGCAGAGAAACAAACAAGGTGATAGATATTGCTGTTCAACTGCTTGTCTGATGGCATATAGCTATCACTCATTGAACTATTGCCGTATGACGTGACATTCACCAGGCAACAAAAAAGGGCCCGAAGGCCCTTGTTTCATTTCCAATGACTGTCGCGCTTATCCGCCAAAGAGATGGTTGTTCAGCAGGAAGAGACCGCCGGAGAGCAGCATGGTGAGCGGCAATGTCAGCACCCAGGCCAGCAGAATGGTCTTGATGGTCTGGCTCTGCAGGCCGGACTTGTTGGCCACCATGGTCCCCGCCACCGCAGAGGAGAGAATGTGGGTGGTGGACACCGGCATCCCGGTCAGACTCGCAATCCCGATGGACGCGGCGGCCGTGATCTGGGCTGCAATGCCCTGGCTGTAGGTCATGCCGGAGGAACCGATCTTCTCCCCTACCGTGTAGACGATACGACGCCAGCCCACCATGGTGCCGCAACCGAGCGCCAGGGCGATGGACACGATGACCCAGGTCGGCGCATATTCGGCCGTGGCGGTCAGATCCTTGCGCCATTTGGCGAGATCGGTCAGCTCCTTGGCCGGCAGCGACAATTTGGAGACCTTGCGGGCAGTGTCGTCGATGCACAGCAGCAGACGACGCACCTCGCGGCGATCCACCAGGTTCATCTCCTCGTAGGTGCGCACCTGGCCCAGACGCTTGTCGAGGGTCGCCATGGCCTGCAGGGCCTCCCCTGCCGCACAGTGGCTCATCAGCTCCTCCTGGGCTTTGGCAGGGACACTGAAGTTCACCAGATGGGAAACCTGATCCTGGTTACGCTGGTAGATCTCCATGATGCGCTGGTTGGCATCCTGGGTTCTGTCCAGGTCATAGGATCGGCTGTTCATGTCCAGCGCAAAATAGGCAGGCGCCATGCAGATCAGCACCAGCATCACCAGACCGATGCCTTTCTGACCATCGTTGGAGCCGTGCACGAAGCTCACCCCCATTGCGGAACAAATCAGTGTGACACGGGCCCAGAACGGTGGATGCTTCTTGCCGTCCACCAGCAAGCGCTCTTCCGGGGTCTTGTGGATCTTGCTGCCAAGCCATACGCGCTTCATGGCGAACAGCAGCAAGGCGGCAATGATGAAGCCCACTGTGGGAGAGATGATGAGAGAGAGCATGATGTCGATGGCTTTGCCGACGTTGATACCCTCTTTCAGGGGTTGATGGCTGATCAGGGCATAGGCACCGCCTACTCCCAGGATGGAACCGATCAGGGTGTGGGAGCTGGATGCCGGAATGCCGAAGTACCAGGTTCCCAGGTTCCAGACGATGGCCGAGAACAGCAGGGAGAACACCATGATCAGACCCTGGGTGGAGTCCATGCCAAGCAGCAGATCGATGGGCAGCAGATGAACGATGGCGTAGGCCACCCCCAATCCACCCAGCATGACACCGGCGAAATTGAACAGACCGGAAGCCACCACCGCCATATGAGCCGGCATCGCCTTGGTATAGATAACCGTTGCTACCGCGTTGGCGGTATCGTGAAAGCCGTTGATGAATTCATAGGCCAGCACAAAAAAAACGGCCAATACCAAACCGATTGACCACCACAAACCCAAACCACTAAACATTTCAAACATAAAAACGAACCTGTTTATGAGTTGCGGCGGATTATGCCAGAAGGCTCGATGCGCCATACCCGTTGTTGAAATATTTCAGCAAAAAAAAAAAAGGGCATTCCGTCAGAAAATGTCTTAGGGCCTGTAGGAACGGGGCTTGTCGAGGATTAATTTAAGTCCATTCCATTGCTGTGGATAGGCGCCAATCAAAGCCTGAGCATGGCTCAATGTCCCGAAAAAGGCCGCTTTTCAACCCGCTCGGCACGCCCGTTTCCTTTTGTCAGATAAAAAAAGAGGGTGCCTTGGCACCCTCCTCGATAGACAAGCCGCACGGTGCGGGGATCAATCCTGGTTGATCCGGCTGGCCACAGCCCCTTGCTGACTCTTGTATTTGGCATTTTCCCGTTTGTTGTACGGGCGAGCCGCGGTACCTGACAGCATCTCGAAGTTCAGGGCACCGATCTTCATCTTGGGACGCAGGGCCAGAGGCAACTTGCCGCCGTTGTAAAACTCCAGCACGATGCGACCGGACCAGCCCGGATCGATGCGGTGGGCGGTGACGTGCACCATAAGGCCCAGGCGAGCCAGGGAGGAGCGACCATCCAGCCAGCCGACGATATCGGCGGGCAAGGTAACCGATTCATAGGTCACCGCCAGCGCCAGCTGACCCGGGTGCAGATAGAAGGCTTCACCGTCCGGCACGTGGATCTCCTCGCTCATCACCCGCTCGATGGCATCGGCCATCTCGATACTGGTACCGCCAAGGTCGATATAAGGCGCGGTATGATCGCGAAACACCCGAAACTCGTTGCCCAGCAGCACATCGACGCTGACGCCGCTGATCCGCTCAACACCGGGCCTCGGCTCGATGACGATCTTGCCTTCATCCAGGTGCCGTTCGATATCGGTATCACAAAGACGCATTCTGCGACTCTCCTGACAAAAGATTCATTAAAAAAAGCCGGGCATCACCCGGCTTGTTTTCTCTCAACCAATCAACATATGGCGGATACGCGCCTTGAGCATGTCGATGGCGATGCGGTTCTTGCCGCCACGGGGCACGATCACGTCAGCATACTGCTTGGACGGGTCGATGAACTGCATGAACATGGGACGCACAGTCTTCTGATACTGCTTGAGCACGGAGTCCATGGTACGACCGCGCTCCTGCACATCGCGCACCAGACGGCGCAGCAAACAGATGTCGAGCGGGGTATCCATGAAGATGGAGGCGTCCATCAGTTCGCGCAGGCGGCTGTCAGTCAACAGCAGTATCCCTTCGAGGATGATGACACGGCGCGGTGCAAAGGTAGTGACCTCGGTCATGCGCGTGTGCTCGGTATAGGAGTACTGGGGGATGTTGACCGCCTCCCCTTGCGTCAGCTGGGTCAGATGCTGCACCAGCAGATCGTGATCCAGGGCATTGGGGTGGTCATAGTTGGTCTTGACCCGCTCTTCCATGGTCAGGTGGGTCTGATCACGGTAGTAGCAATCCTCGGTGATCACACCAATCTGACCCGCTCCCAGCTCGGCCACCAGCTCTTCATAGATGGTTTGGGCGATAAGACTCTTGCCGGACGCGGATGCACCAGCAATACCGATGATCACGCAGGAATGTTGAGTATCAGACATTGAAAATACCTAAAGAGAAGAGCACTGGGGATTGTTTAAACCGATCCATTATATGAAAAAGGGGTGGCCATGCCCACCCCAAATCCGTCCCCATTGGCCGAACGCCGATTATTCGTCCAGCGCCACCGTGTAGAGCGGGGTCGCAATCGGTTTTGCACTGAAATAGAGCTCGGCCCCTACCCGGCGAGCCAGTTTCAGGTAAGTCTGTGACAGCTCGCCATCCGGCGCACCGAACACGGTGGGGCAGCCGTCATCCATGTGCTGGCGAATGTCGATATGCAGCGGCAACTGACCAAGCAGCGCCACGTGATACTGCTCCGCCATCTTCTGGCCACCGCCGGTACCGAACAACGGCTCGTGATGCCCGCAGGCGCTGCAGACGTGGTAACTCATGTTCTCGACGATGCCAAGCACAGGCACATTGACCTTGTTGAACATAGCAATCCCTTTGCGGGCATCTGCCAGCGCCACATCCTGGGGCGTCGTGACGATCACCGCCGCCGTGGTGGGCACCTGCTGGGCCAACGTCAGCTGGATATCGCCAGTGCCCGGGGGCATGTCCACCACCAGGTAGTCCACCTCGCCCCAGCGGGTCTCGTGCAGGATCTGCCCGAGTGCCTTGCTCGCCATGGGACCGCGCCAGATGGTGGCATCCTGCTCGGCCACCAGATAACCGATGCTGTTGCTCTTGATGCCGCAGGCCATCACCGGCTCCATCAGCTTGCCATCAAAGCTGACAGGGCGCTCCTTGAGGGTCCCCGTCATGGTCGGGATGGAGGGGCCATAGATGTCCGCATCCAGCAGGGCGACCCGCGCCCCCTCTTTTTGCAGCGCCAGCGCCAGGTTGACCGCGGTAGTGGACTTGCCCACCCCTCCCTTGCCGGAGGCAACCACCAGGATATTGCGGATCCCCTGCACCGCCGCCAGTTGCTGCGCGCGGGGCATGCTGGCCACGTCTATCTCCCCCGTCCAGTCGATGCGGGTCGCACCGGTTGCGCTGCGCAGCCGGGAATCGAACTCCTCTTTGATCTGTTCAAACAGGGACTGGCCGGCAAAGGGCAGCACCAGCGTGATGGCCAGGGTCTGTTCGTGCCGCTCGACGGAACGCACAAAACCGGCCGCGACCAGATCCTTGCCCCATCCTGCCGGCTTAAATTCGGCCAGGATCTGTTTTACTGAATCAATCACCATTAACTCCCCATTATGTTGTCGTTATGCTGAGGTGAACGGTTACCGCACATAAATCAGTGGCTTGCCGACGTCATCGTGATGCCGCCAGTCAGGGCACCGGGGGCCACAACCCTAGGCAGGCCGCCCCCAATTCGGGTAACATGCACGGCACTGTATCATCCCAACAGGCACATAAAGAACGTATTATGGCAACTGATCCTCGTAGAATGCTGGTAACCTGCGCCCTCCCCTATGCCAACGGCTCCATCCATCTCGGCCACATGCTGGAACACATCCAGGCCGATATCTGGGTTCGTTATCAGCGAATGCGTGGCCATCAGGTGCATTTCGTCTGTGCCGACGATGCCCACGGTACGCCCATCATGCTCAAGGCGCAGCAGATGGGGATCTCGCCGGAAGAGATGATTGCCGCCGTCTCCCAGGAGCACCAGGGGGATTTTGCCGGTTTCAACATCAGCTTCGACAACTACCACTCCACCCACAGCGACGAGAACCGCGAGCTGGCGGGCGTGATCTATGGCCGCCTCAAAGAGTCCGGCAAAATCAAGATCCGCACCATCTCCCAACTGTTCGATCCGGAAAAATCCATGTTCCTGCCGGATCGCTTCGTCAAGGGCACCTGCCCCAAGTGCAAGTCCCCCGATCAGTACGGTGACAACTGCGACGCGTGCGGCGCCACCTACAGCCCGACCGAGCTGATTGATCCGAAATCCGCCGTCTCCGGTGCGACCCCGGTGATGAAGGACTCCGAGCACTTCTTCTTCGACCTGCCCCAGTTCGAAGCCTGGCTCGCCGACTGGGTGCGCGGCTCCGGCGCCATCCAGGAAGAGATGGCCAACAAGATGCAAGAGTGGTTCGAAAGCGGCCTGCAGCAGTGGGACATCACCCGTGACGCCCCCTACTTCGGCTTCGAAATTCCCGGTGCCCCCGGCAAATACTTCTATGTCTGGCTGGACGCCCCCATCGGCTACATGGCGTCGTTCAAGAACCTGTGCAACAAGCGCGGCGACATCGACTTCGACAGCTACTGGAAAGCGGACTCCGACGCCGAGCTCTATCACTTCATCGGCAAGGACATCGCCTACTTCCACTGCCTGTTCTGGCCGGCCATGCTGGAAGGCGCGAACTTCCGCAAGCCGACCAAGGTAAACGTGCACGGCTATGTAACCGTCAACGGCGCCAAGATGTCCAAGTCCAAGGGCACCTTCATCAAGGCGTCCACCTATCTCAAGCACCTGGATCCGGAGTGCCTGCGTTACTACTACGCCGCCAAGCTCAACAGCCGCATCGACGATCTGGACTTGAACCTCGAAGACTTCGTCTCCCGCGTCAACGCCGACGTGGTCAACAAGCTGGTCAACCTGGCCTCTCGCAACGCCGGCTTTATCGCCAAGCGTTTTGACGGCAAGCTGGCCGCCACCTGCGCCGAGCCCGCACTCTACGCCGAGTTTGCCAACGCCAGCACCAGCATCGCCGAAGCCTATGAAGCGCGCGAATTCAGCCGCGCCATCCGCGAGATCATGGCCCTGGCCGACAAGGCCAACCGCTATGTGGACGACAAGGCTCCCTGGGTCATCGCCAAGCAGGAAGGGGCGGATGCCGAGCTGCAAGCCGTCTGCTCCGTCGGCATCAACCTGTTCCGCGTGCTGATGGCCTACTTGAAGCCCGTCATGCCGCAACTGGCCGAGCGCGCCGAAGCCTTCCTCGGCGAGACCCTGACCTGGGACGGCATCGCCGCCCCTCTGGTCGACCACGGCGTCGCCCCCTTCAAGGCGCTCTTCTCCCGCATCGAGTCCGCCAAGGTGGATGCCATGGTGGAAGCGTCCAAGGAAGATCTCGCCAAGGAGCAGAGCAAGAAACCGGCAGGCCCCCTGGTGGACGATCCCATCAGCGAGACCATCACCTACGACGACTTTGCCAAGATTGACCTGCGGGTGGCGCTGATCAAAAAGGCCGAAGCGGTGCCGGAAGCCGAGAAGCTGCTGAAGTTGCAGCTGGACATCGGCGGCGAAACCCGTCAGGTGTTTGCCGGTATCAAGTCTGCCTACAACCCGGAAGATCTGGAAGGCAAGCTGACCGTGATGGTGGCCAACCTGGCCCCGCGCAAGATGCGCTTTGGCATGTCCGAAGGCATGGTGCTGGCGGCAGGTCCAGGTGGCAAGGATCTCTGGATCCTCGAGCCCCAGGAAGGTGCCCAGCCGGGCATGCGCGTGAAGTAATACGCCCCTTCCCGGACAGTCCCAATGAAAAGAGAGGCCAATGGCCTCTCTTTTTTTACCTTGTGGGGTGCTTACTGCCCGCTCTGCAGCAATGCCATGCGAAGGCCGACCAGCTCCGCCTGATGGCAATCCAGTTGCAGTAGTTGGCAGCGGATCTCTGTTTTCAGGGCTCGCCGTTGCTGGCCTCGCCCCGTTTCGCCCCCAAGGCGTCTTAGCCATTGGCGCCTGTCCTGCAATTGCCCAAGCCGCTCCTGCCAGCTCACCAGCATGGACAACCAGGCCGGATCCCCTCCCCCCTGTGCCGTCAGCAGCTCCATCCCGTAGCGCGCCTGTTTCAGCACCAGGCGCAGCCGGTGCCAGCACCGAAGTTTCGCCCTGATGCCCACAGGAAGGGAGGTGGTCTTCGCCAGTGCATCCGACAGTGACAGCGCCAGATGCAGCTGAAACAGCGGCAAGAGATCGACACCGACGGGCACCTCTTCCAGTCGGGCCAGCCAACGGGCAAGCAGGCCGGTCAACAGGGGGACCCGTGGCAAGCGGTTCTGCCGAAGCGAGCCACCATGATGCTGCGCATAGACCTGGGCATCGCGCAGGGCGGAGAGCGTGCCGACGGCACGGGTCAATCGCCGCTCCAGCTCGGGCTCATGAATGAGGGGTCGCCACAGGGCGAGCAGCGCCAGCAGGCGGCGGGCCGCTATCCGGTAGGCATGCACCTCTTCCATCCCCTTGTGCTGGCGCAGTGCCAGGGTCGCCCCCCGATATTGCCCAACGAGCCGGTTGGCCTGCGCAATCCCGCTCTCCCCCATGAACCCTCCCGGCTAGTTGGTATGAAAACCGGTTCCGGTGGGTGGCAACGCCTGGGTGCACTCCATTCGGGTGACGGTGGCGGTTCGGGGCCCGTGCTCAAGCCAGCCCAGCATCATCTGTACCTTCTGTTCGGGACCGGCAATCAGGATTTCCACCGAGCCATCTTCCAGGTTGTAGGCATGCCCCCGCAGCCCCAGTTGCAGCGCCCGCTCCCGGGTGAAGTAGCGAAACCCCACTCCCTGAACCTGACCCCACACCCGCACGACAAACGATTGCTCTCCCATTTATCACACCTTTCCCTTAAGTAATTTTTCCCCGGGGCGATAATGAGCGCGACACTCTCTTCCCCTTGCAGGACGCAATACCATTATGAAAGAAGTAAAGTTTCGGTGGGTTGACCGTTATCTCATTCACCTCACGATCAGCGAGAAATTTCTCATCACCTTCTGGTGCCCCCTGGTGTTCATCGCCTTCCTCACCTGGTATCTGCTGGCCGACGGCCATGATCAGGCGATGCAGCTCAGAGTGGATCAGCTAAAAGGGCGGGTCGAGACCACGGCCCAGCTGGTGAGCCAGCAGCCGACCCTTACCCTGCCCGCGGATCTCGTACTCACGCCTGGCACCGCCACCGGCCTTAGCCAGCAAGGGGACATCTATCGCTATGGCGCCAGCGCAGGTCAGGCGGGCGTCGTCTCCGGCACCCTGGATACGAGTCACTACGCCCTCTGGGATGGTCAGGGCACCACGCTCACCATCATCGCGGTGCTGGCCGCCCTGCTGGCCCTCATCACTCACTATCTGATGACCTTCGTCTCGGGGGCCCTCTACTCCACCAACAAGGCATTGCAGACGGTAGCGAACGGCGATCTCACCTTCCGGCTCAATTTCTTCCCGGTGCGCGATGAGTTCTCCATTCTGGCGGGCAGCATCGACACCTTCACCGACCGCCAGCACAAGATAGTGCAACTGGTGGAAGAGTCCGCCGATGCCCTTACCCTGGCCGCCGACGAATTTCGCGAGCATGCCAGCGACGGCGAGCAGCTTGCCCGCGCCCAGCGCCAGCACATGGACTCCCTGGCCGCCGCCATGGAGCAGATGTCCGCCGCCATCCGGGAAGTGGCCCGCAACGCCAACGACACCCTGCTGCAAACCCGCCAGTCCAGCGACGAGGCGACTCACGGGGCACAGCGGGTGGCACGTACCATCACCGCCATCCGCACCCTGGCAGACGAGATTGGCAATGCCTCGGGCGCGGTCGAGCGGCTGACTCACAACGCCAATCGCATCAACGAAGTGGTCAACGTCATCAACGCCATCTCCCAGCAAACCAACCTGCTGGCCCTCAACGCCGCCATCGAGGCCGCCCGCGCCGGTGAACAGGGACGCGGCTTTGCGGTGGTGGCCGACGAGGTGCGCACCCTCGCCAGCCGCACCCAGCAGGCCACGGTGGAAATCCAGCAGATGATCGAGGAGCTCCAGGCCGGGACCGGGGCGTTGAACGACATCATGGAGAAGACGGTGGGGCGCGCGGCCGACAGCCAGCAGCTCATCACCGAGGTGGGCATGGACATCGAGCGGCTCAGCAACCACAGCGATGCGGTGCTGGAGATGAGCACCCAGATCGCCACCTCCAGCGAAGAGCAGAGTTCGGTGGCAGAAGAGATCACCCGCAACCTCGACAAGGTGCGCCACGAGGCGAGCCGGGTGGAGGAGTCCGCCAGCGCGGCGGTCGCCGGCACCACCGGCCTCAAGGGAACCGCCAGCGAACTCGGTCAGGCGCTCACCGGCCTGCGGATCTGACCCCCTCCGGCAGGCCATCCTCCAGATGGCCTGCCGCGTCTGGGCCAGGCGCTGGGGACGCGCGAAACAGCCCGTCCGACCCTGACCGCGTGAGGATGCACGGATCCCGGTAGACGCGGCTTGCGTGCCTACCCTCACAGCCCCTACTATATGCCCCCTTCTTTTCTACCATCGGCAACTACCCATGAGCGCTTCCATCTATCTCGTCAAAGGCCGCGAAAAATCCCTGCTGCGTCGCCACCCCTGGATCTTCTCCAAGGGCATTGAGCGGGTGCAGGGCAACCCCGTTGACGGCGATACCGTCGAGATCTTCACCCATGACGGCAAATGGCTCGCCCGTGGCGCCTGGTCCGGCAGCTCCCAGATCCGTGCCCGGGTCTGGACCTTCGACAAGGACGAGACCGTCGATCTCGACTTCTTCATCCGCCGTCTCAAATATGCCCAAGAGTCCCGGGATCCGCTTATCAAGCGTCAGGGCCTCACCGGCTATCGCCTCTGCGCCGCCGAATCCGACGGCCTGCCGGGCCTGACTATAGACCGCTACGCCGACTTCCTGGTGTGCCAGATCCTCTCCGCCGGTGCCGAGTTCCAGCGCGAGCTCATCACCCAGGCCCTGCGCACCCTCTACCCCGAGTGCAGCATCTATGAGCGCTCCGACGTGGCCGTGCGCAAGAAGGAAGGGCTGAAGGAGCGCACCGGCGTCATCCATGGCGAGACCCCGACCGACCCCGTGGTGATCGAGGAGAATGGCGGCGTCAAGATCCTGGTCGATATTCGTAACGGTCACAAGACGGGTTTCTATCTGGATCAGCGGGACAACCGCCTTGCCGCAGCGAAATACACTGAAGGCAAGCGGGTGCTCAACTGCTTCTGCTACACCGGCGGTTTCGGGGTCTATGCCCTCCAGGGCGGTGCCAAGGAGGTAGTCAACGTCGATCTCTCCCAGAATGCGCTGGACATCGCCCGCCAGAACGCCGAGCTGAACGGTCTCGATACCAGCAACACCCAGTTCGTGCGTCACGACGTCTTCAAGCTCTTGCGCGAATATCGCGAGAAGGGCGAGAAGTTCGATGTCATCGTGCTGGATCCGCCCAAGTTTGCCGAGAGCAAGGCCCAGCTGCTGGGCGCCTGCCGCGGCTACAAGGACATCAACATGCTGGCGTTCCAACTGCTGGCGCCGGGTGGCGTGCTCTTGACCTACTCCTGCTCCGGCCTGATGGAGCAGAGCCTGTTCCAGAAGATAGTGGCCGATGCGGCCCTCGATGCCGGCCGTGATGCCCAGATCCTGGAGCTCCTCTCCCAGGCATCCGATCACCCCATCGGCACCGCCTATCCGGAAGGCTTCTACCTCAAGGGACTGGTGGTGCGCGCCCGCTAAGCCGAGCAGACCAGCGCAGCCCCCTTGTTCCCGGTGCCAGATCCGGGCCAGGCTGGGTTCTGCTAGTCATCAAAAAGCCCGCGATCAAAGCGGGCTTTTTTTATGCGGCCGCCAAAGAGACAACCTCCCCCCGACTTTGCCACCAACAGCGATTGCTGCCCCCATCCCTCCTCTTCGACTGACGACTGCCATCTTCAATCAAAGGTTGCCGCATCGTTAACCCGATTCTCATCTCTCTTTCACTACACAACCCACCAGCAGAGACATGCCCGGCATTTGCTATATGCAAAAGCATGAAATATTACGCATCAATATTAAAAAATCCTCGGGGAAATATCAGCCATAAACGCATACCCACTCATTTGAATGAATATTGCTGTTTTCCCCTGCAATGGATCACGCCATGCCCCTTGTCCGCCTCGCACATTGCCTGGGGCGACAATACTCGCCCACCACAAGTCATCCCGCTCAATCACGCGCTGGCGCGCCCAGCGGGAAGTAGTGTCGAAATGGCCTCGCCTCCTCCACCACCCGCACGATGGAGGGATGATTGAGCAGACGGGCGCGATAGGCACGCAGACGGCCATAGCCAGCCGGGATCTCGTCGGCGTAGAAGAGCGAGGGGGCGGCGGCGCAATCGGCCAGCGTGAAGTCTGCGCCGGCAATCCAGTGGCGTCCTTCCAGTCGCTGATCAAGCCAGGGGTAGATCTGATTGAGCATCTCGCGGGCCTCCGCTACGCCATAGTGGTCGCGATCAGCGGCCGGGCGCAGCGCATCCAGCACCACTTTTTGCATCGGCGTCATCACATAGTTGTCGAAGACGCGATCCAGCATATGCACCTCCAGACCCGCATCGCCGGGCGGGATCAGGCTGACGGGGCCCGGATGGTGCGCCTGCAGATGGGCGACGATGGTGCTGCTCTCGAGGATGCAGCGACCATCATCCAGCAACACCGGGAAGCGCTTGAGTGGCCAAAGGGCGGCAAGTTCGGCGCTGGCCGCCGGCTCTTCGAGGTTCCGGTATTCGAACAGGGTGGCATTCTCGTAGAGAGCGATCAGCACTTTCTGGCTGTAGGACGAAAAGGGGTGGGCATAGAGTTTCATGAGGATGTTCCTGACGCTCAGAGGGATGACTTCCCTAGTCTAGATCCCCTCTCTATTTTCGATGCGTCCCTATCCCATGCTGGTTCTGGGATGATAAACGCCCATTCATGACGGCAATCACACCCGTATGACTCTCTTTTAGGTAGGGTGATCCCGCCTGTGGCCGCCAAGCCGGGGCAGCCGACTCATCAGGGTTGATGAGCGGCACCACAACAAAAATCGATGTCAGGCCAAGCTGAACATCATCAAGGATCCCGTCATGAATCAATCATTGCCGCTGTTGACGCCGCTGCGGGGCATCGCTGCCCTGATGGTGGTGCTGTTCCACGCCCGCTTGCTGCTCTTCCCCCAGTGGATGGAGTCGATCGCCGGCCACACCCAACTCATCGAGAACGGCTACCTCTGGGTCGATCTCTTCTTTATCTTGAGCGGGCTGGTGCTGGCCCATGTCTACGGGGAGGCTTTCGCCCGCACGCCCCGCACCATAAGTTATGGCCGCTTCCTCTGGCTGCGGCTCACCCGGGTGTATCCCCTCTACCTGGTGACCCTGCTGCTGCTGGTGGGCTGGGAGCTCTACAAGGCCCACCATGGGATTGGCTTCTACGCCGGCCCCCTGTTCAAGATGTGGGAGTGGGAAGGAATGCCTCCGTTCGGCTCACCCTTTACCCCGGCCGAGGCGCTGCCAAGCAGCCTGTTGCTGCTGCAGGTGGTGACCGATCACGGATTGACCTGGAACTTCGCCGCCTGGTCGCTCAGCGTGGAGTGGATTAGCTATCTGCTGTTTCCGCTGCTCATTCCCCTCGCCGTCACCCGCAGCCGCTGGAGCAACCTCGCCCCCTTGCTGGCCCTGACGGTGCTGGCCTTTATCGTGCACAGTCGCGGTACCCTGGATGTCACCAGCGGGGCGCTGGCCATCGGGCGCGGGGTGAGTGAATTCGTGCTCGGCCTCTGGCTGCTGCCGAAGGTGAAGGCTGCCCGCCAGTGGCCCATGATGCAGCGGGATCTGCCGCTGCTGCTCGCCTTTTTGCTCCCCTTCGCGCTGATGCAGTTCACCATGACGCCGCAGCTGACCCTGCTGCTGATCAGCGCCTACGTGTTGCTGATCTGGATTGCCGCCTGCCAGGGCGATCGCCAGAGCCCGCTGCTGCGCCTCCTGGACAACCGCTTCACCAACTGGCTGGGGGATCTCTCCTACTCCATCTACCTGCTCCACGCCCTGGTGTTGCTCACCGGCTGCGAGCTTGTCCACTCTCTGGCGCCGGGGCTCACCGCGTGGTGGTACGCCCAGACCAACCCCTTGCTGGGGGTGCTGGCCACCCTGTTGATGCTCGCCGTGCTGATCGGGCTCTCGGCGCTGAGCTACACCCTGCTGGAGCGGCCGCTGCAACGGCGACTGCGCCGGCTAGGCAAGGCTCCCCAACCAGTGATGGAGCAAGCTGGCTAGTTTCCGTCGCCACATGCAGCCCCGATGCAAGACCAGCACGTCGTCGGGGCGGCTCAAAGTGAGACTAGCCTGAGCAAGGCGAAGGGTACGGATCTTTTTGAACCCGACGATCCCCTGCGCTTTGTGTGAATTTCAGTTCGAATCAAGAGGGCCGTCTGTGGCATAATGGCCCGTCCTGTGGTCCTCGGCGGGGCTTCGCCGGCGCATCCTTGCCCTCCTCCCGTCCTGCCAGGCAGCCTGACATCACTGTGTTCACAGGCCGCCAGGGCCACCCTATTTTTGCGCGCACATTTGACGGTGCCACAGCAGTTATTGGCACACGCAAGTCTGCCCACACAAGGGGAAAGCATGTCTTCCATTCGTCTGACCCAATACAGCCACGGCGCTGGCTGCGGTTGCAAAATCTCCCCCAAGGTGCTCGACACCATCTTGAAGAGCCAGATCCCGGGCTTTGACGACCCCACCCTGGTGGTCGGCAACAGCAGCAAAGATGACGCCGCCGTGGTGGACATCGGTAACGGTCAGGGCATCGTCTCCACCACCGACTTCTTCATGCCCATCGTCGACGATCCCTTCACCTTCGGTCGCATCGCCGCCACCAACGCCATCAGCGATATCTACGCCATGGGCGGCAAGCCCATCGTCGCCATCGCCATCCTCGGCTGGCCCGTCAACATACTCGCACCTGAAGTGGCCCAGAAGGTGATCGACGGGGGTCGCCAGGTGTGTCACGAGGCGGGCATTTCTCTGGCAGGCGGTCACAGCATCGACGCCCCCGAGCCCATCTTCGGTCTTGCGGTGACCGGTATCGTGCCACTCAACGCCATCAAGCAGAATAACACCGCCCAGGTGGGCGACACCCTCTATCTGACCAAGCCGCTTGGCATCGGCATCCTCACCACAGCCCAGAAGAAGGGCAAGCTCAAGCCCGAGCATGAGCAACTGGCCCCGGATGCCATGTGCACCCTCAACAAGATTGGCCAGCGCTTCGCCGCCTTACCCGGCGTACACGCCATGACCGACGTGACCGGTTTTGGACTGGCAGGCCACCTGTTGGAGATGTGCGAAGGTTCCAGCGTCAGTGCCCGCCTGGACTTCAAGGCGCTGCCGCTGCTTGACGAGGTGGATTACTACCTGAGTGAGGGCTGCGTACCGGGCGGTACCCTGCGCAACTTCGACTCCTATGGTGACAAGCTGGGTGCCATGGATGATCGCACCCGCAACATCCTGTGTGACCCGCAGACCAGCGGCGGCCTGCTGGTGGCCGTCGGTAAAGAAAGTGAAGCCGAGCTCCTTGCCATTGCCGCACAGGCAGGGCTGACCCTCTCTCCCATCGGCCAGTTGCAGGCCAGCACCGGCAACCAGTTCATCGAGGTTGTCCAATGAGTGCCCTGCCACTGGCCACGGATTACGCCCAGATCTTTTTGGATGAGGTTCCACTCATCGATCTGCGTGCCCCCGTCGAGTTCAAGGAAGGGGCCTTTCCCACCGCCGTCAGCCTGCCGCTGATGACGGACGAGGAGCGTGCCCGGGTCGGTACCTGTTACAAGCAGGAGGGACAGGCCGCAGCCATCACCCTGGGCCATCAACTGGTGGGTGGCGCGGTGCGCGCCGCGCGCATGGAAGGCTGGCTGGCCAGGTTGCGCCAGCAACCCGACGCCCTGCTCTACTGTTTTCGCGGCGGCCTGCGCTCCCAGACAGTGCAGCAGTGGCTGGCCGAGGCCGGCATCACCCGCCCCCGGGTCGCGGGCGGCTACAAGGCGCTGCGCCACTTTCTCATCGAGACCCAGGAGAAGGCCAGTGCAGAGTGCGACTGGACCGTGCTGACCGGCATGACCGGCTCCGGCAAGACCCACATGCTGGCGCACATCACCCAGGCGGTGGATCTGGAAGGGCACGCCCGTCACAGGGGGTCGTCGTTTGGCCAGCTGCCGGGTGGGCAACCCGGCAACATCGACTTCGAAAACCGGCTTGCCATCGAGCTGCTTCAGCGTCGCAACCGGGGGGAATCACAGTTTGTGCTGGAAGACGAGAGCCGTCTCATCGGTCGCTGCGCCCTGCCACTCAACCTTTATGAGGCCATGTGCCGGGCTCCTCTGGTGGTGGTGGAGGTGCCGCAGGAGGCACGGGCCGAGCAGATCCGCACCGATTACGTGCAGGATCTCTGGCTGCGCTATCTGGAGTTCCATGGGCCAGATGCAGGCTGGCCGCTGTTTGCCGGCTACCTCACCGACGCCATGGCCAGGCTCAAGCGCCGACTCGGGGACAAGGATTATCGCGAACTCGATGGGCTGTTGCAGGCCGCCCTCAGGGAACAGGCCCAGAGCGGGGACACCCGCGCCCATCTGGTCTGGATCAGGCTGCTGCTGACTCGCTACTATGACCCCATGTACCGCTATCAGCTGGACAACAAGCGCGAGCGGATCCTGTTTCGTGGTGACAAGGAGGCCTGCCTCGCCTTCTTCGCCAAACGCTCCCCCCTTCAGACCCCTCAGGAGAGTCCCACATGTTGAAGTTCGAGGTGATCCCGGTCACCCAGTTCGCCCAGAATTGTTCCCTTATCTGGTGTGACGAGACCCGCCAGGCTGCCCTCGTCGATCCCGGCGGCGAGGCGGACAAGCTGCTGGCAGCCATAGCCAAACGGGGGCTGACCCTCACCCATATCCTGCTGACCCACGGCCATCTGGATCATGTGGGCGCCGCCGCCGAGCTGCGCGAGAGAACCGGTGTCGCCATTACCGGCCCCCACAAGGAGGATGCCTTCTGGCTCGATATCCTGCCCCAGCAGAGTCAGATGTTCGGCTTCTCCCACACACCGGCCTTCACCCCCGATCACTGGCTTGCACAGGGTGACAAGGTGCAGCTGGGCCGGTGCAAGCTGGATGTCTATTTCTGCCCGGGCCACACTCCGGGCCACATCGTGCTGCTCTGCCAGGCAGAATACCTCGCATGGGTGGGGGATGTGCTCTTTGCCGGCAGCATAGGCCGCACCGATTTCCCGCGCGGGGATCACGGGACGCTGATCAAGTCGATCACCGAGACCCTGCTGCCCCTTGGCGATGAGATCGTCTTTATTCCGGGCCATGGCCCGAGCTCCACCTTTGGTCACGAACGGGCCAGCAATCCCTATCTGACACAGCCCATCTGGTAATCCCCCCGCTCCTCGCGGGAATCCCATTGAGCCTTGAGGCGCAAGATCTCCGGCATGATCTCGAGAAAACGGGAGAGCAGCCGGGGATCGAAGTGCTGGCCGGAGCCATCGCGCATGGTGGCCAGCACCCGGTCCAGGGGCCAGGGCTCCTTGTAGGGACGACGCACGCTCAGGGCGTCAAAGACGTCGGCGATGGCCACGATCCGCGACGCCTCGGGGATCCCCTCGCCGGTCTCGCCGGCGGGGTAGCCGGAGCCGTCCCATTTCTCGTGGTGGTGCAGGGCAATCTCCGCCGCCATGCGAAAAATGGGGGCATCGGATCGCCTCAAAATCTCGTAACCGATGCGCGGGTGACTTCGCATGATGACCCACTCCTCCTCGGTGAGGGGGCCAGGCTTCTTGAGGATGTGATCGGGGATACCAATCTTGCCCATGTCGTGCATGGGGGCCGCCAGCTCCAGCAGATCCGACTGCTCCGGGCTCCAGCCAGCCGCATCAGCCAGGGCCCGGGCGTATGCGGCCATGCGCCAGATATGCACCCCGGTGTCGGTGTCGTTGTAGTGGCCCGCCTCGCTCAGCATGACGATGGCAGTGCGATAGCTGCACTCGAGCTGATCGAGGCGCACCAGGGAGAGATGATTGCGCACCCGGGCACGCACCGTGCTCGGACAGACCGGCTTGTAGATATAATCCACTCCGCCCGCCTCGAACCCCTGGCTCTCGCTGTCTGCGTTGTCGCTCGCGGTGATAAAGAGCACCGGGATCCCGGCATGAGCCGGATCGGCCTTGAGCCGACGGCACACTTCGTAACCATCCATATCGGGCATGCGCACGTCCAGCAGGATAAGTGCCGGCTCGTGACGCCCCACGGCGGCCAATCCCTCCTCTCCCCCTTTGGCAAAGAAGAGGTTGTACTCCTCCTTGAGGATTTGCCGCAGCAACCCGAGGTTGCTCGGCTCGTCGTCGATGATCAACACGCGCGGTCGACTCATGGCGCAGGTTCCTCCCGATCCTCCAGATAATCCTCCAGCTTGCGGGTGGCGAACGGGATATCGAACAGCTCCAGGGCTGCACTTATTTCGCTCACCAGCTCGCAAGGCAAGTGACTCCTTGCCTGGCTCAGCGCCGGCTCAATCAGATCCAGATCCTCGCTCACCAGGGCCTGATGCAGGGCGTGCAGGCAGACCTCCCGCGCTTCCCCCTGGGCCAGCGGGGAACTGACCGCGCCCGGCATAGGTATCGATGGAGTGTTGTGCACGCTCCAGGGCCTCGAGGAAGGGTGCGATAAGCTGGCTGGTGTCGCCACCCTGCTCGATGGCCTCGTTCAACTCGGCACTGATACGCGCCACATCGGTGAGTGACAGGCTCCCCGCCCCCCCCTTGAGCTTGTGGGTCAGGCTCGCGGCCGCATCGGTCTCGTGCTGGGCGATATAGTCCGGCAACACGGTACCAACCGTCATGTAGTCATCGCGAAAACGCCGCAGGTATTTAAGATAGACCGAGGCTTCACCCCAGTTGCGCAGTCCGGTATCGATATCGATGCCGGCCACCGGCTCATGGGGGAGTGGCTCGTCGCTCACTGTGAGCGGCAGGACACAGTCCGGCAGATAACGCAGCAAGGTCGCGATAAGCTGCTCCACATCGAGCGGCTTGGCGATGAAGTCGTTCATGCCAGAGGCCAGCGCCGCCTCCCGCTGATCCTTGAATACCCCTGCGGTGAGTGCCAGCACGGGAGTCTCCTCCCGCCCCGGCAGCAGACGCAGGCGACGGGTCGCCTCGTAGCCATCCATCACTGGCATCTGCACATCCATGAGTACCAGATCGATGCGCCGTGCCGGATCTGCCAGGCAGGCCAGGGCTCGCTCCCCATCGATGGCGGTGATCACCTCGGCCCCCTCCCGTTGCAACAAGCGGGTCGCCACCTCCAGGTTGATGTCGCTGTCATCCACCAGCAGTATGTGCACGCCCGGCAGGCGCAGACGGCGCTGGCCACTCTCAAGGGGCTCCACATGCTCGCGCTTCTCGTGGATGAGACGTGCCACCGCGTTGTAGAGACTGGAGCCGGTGACCGGTTTGTGCAGCACCAGATCCACCTGATCCGAGCCGGGGCGGTGCATCAGTTCATCCTGGGAATAGGCGGTCGCCATGATGATGATGGGTGAACGCTCCTGCTGCTCGAAGGCGCGGCGAATGGCCAGGCAGGTCTCGAGCCCGTCCATGCCCGGCATGATCCAGTCGAGCAGGATCACGTCAAAACGCTCCCCCTGGCGCAGCAGATGGTGCAGCGCCTGCTCACCGGACTCCACCACCCGCGACTGCCATCCGAGGGAACCCACCGTCATCGACAGGGCGTCGCGGGTCACCTGATTGTCGTCGGCGATGAGCAGCGAGATGTGCTGCAGGCGCTCGTTCAAGGCCTCGGGCCGCTCCCCCTGCTCCAGCCGGACGCGGAACCAGAATTCGCTCCCCTTGCCAAGCTCGCTGGTGACGCCGATGTCCCCCCCATCAGATTCACCAGGCGGCGACTGATGGTCAGACCAAGCCCGGTGCCCCCGAAGCGGCGACTGGTGGAGGAGTCTGCCTGGGAGAATGCATTGAAAATGTTGGCCTGCTGCTCGGGGGGAATGCCGATCCCGGTGTCGCGCACCCGAAACAGCAAGGTGGCCATGCCGTCTTGCTCTGATTCCAGCACAACCTTGACCTCCACCTCGCCGCGTTCGGTAAACTTGATGGCATTGCCGGTCAGGTTGAGCAGCACCTGCTCGAGGCGCAGGGCGTCCCCAATCAGATGGGAAACCGGCTCGGGGGCACTGCTCACCACCAGTTTGAGGTGCTTCTGGCCAACGCAGGTGGACATGATGGCCGCCACGTGATCGAGCACCTCTTCGAGACTGAATGGCACCCGCTCAAGCTTGAGCCGACCCGACTCAATCTTGGAGAAATCGAGGATGTCGTTGATGATCCCGAGCAGCGCCTGCCCGGCCTGGTGGATTTTGCGCACCAGGGCATGCTGACCATCCTCGAGCCCTCCCTGTTCGAGCAGGTAGGTCAGCCCCATGATGGCGTTCATGGGGGTGCGGATCTCGTGGCTCATGTTGGCGATGAAATCACCTTTGACCTGTGCCAACCTGGCCGCTTCCTGCTGGGCCAGTTGCTCCTTGTGCCTGCTGCGCACCAGTGCAGCCACACCGGCACCAAACAACAGCAGCAGCACGGCGCTGGCGGCCAAGATGATCCCCCAGATATGAGTGCGAATGGCCTGCAGCTCGCTGTGCGGCACCAGGGACGCGGCTTTCCAGATCAGCTGATCATGATTCTGTGCCGGGTACAGGGTGGTCCAGCTCCAGAGTCCGTCGGCAGACTCCATCTGGCCGTTTGATGCGTCCCAGAACGCCTGCCAGGCCTGGGGAGAAGTCTGCTTCAGAGTCAGATCCGGGCGCTCGAGCATGAAGCCCCACTCCCGGGATGGGTCCGGGCTGCGCAGCCAGTATCCGTCCTGGTTGAACAGCATGATGTGATCGGCTGCCTTGCCGCGGTTGTCGGCAAACTCCTTGAGCATACGGGCAGCCTGAACGTTGATTAGCAGCAGACCAAGATCACGTCCCCCAAGGCGCAGACGCTTGGCAATGCGGATCTTGACATCCTCCCCCACCTTAGCGCTTCGCGTCACAGGAGGGGGATTCCCATTACTGGGTGATAGCTGCTCGCGCAGTACCGGGTTCCTGCTTCATCGGGCGGCCTGATTGCACCGCGCCTCCACAGGCTAAAACGGCGTGTCCCGCCGCTAAAATATTGCGAGCGCCATTCACATCGGCGTTCGCCTCATAACCACACGCAGCGCATTTAAACTGGCTTTGCGTCTGGCGGTTATCCTTCGCAGTATGCCCACAACAGGCGCACTGCTGGCTGGTGTAGGCCGGGTTTATCGCCAACACCTGACCACCTCGCCATGCCTGCTTGTATTCGAGCTGGCGGCGCAGTTCAAACCAGCCCTGATCTAATATCGAACGATTCAGCCCTGATTTTGCCCGGACGTTGCGCCCCGGCTGACTGGTCGTGCCCGCTGCTGATTTTGACATGCTGGCAA